>DAORCZ010000090.1:0-4470 GCA_035345735.1 Pseudomonadota bacterium
ACGACGGCGCGACCCAGGCGTCCACGGCGGGCAGCCGACACCGCACCAATGGCGCAGCCGAGCGCGGCGACGTGGGCCCAGCGCACGAGCGGGTTCTGATGTTGGGCGAGGAACTGCGGCCAGAAGGTCTCGAAGTCTTGCGGGGGATCGGTATGCATGTCGGCATGGTACCGGCATGGCCCCCGCGACACCATGCTGCTTACGAGCGAGCGTCGATTGCTTGACCGTAGCTGGCATCGGCCAGATCGAGGGCCGCCGAGACACCGATGAAGGCCATCGTGACCTTCTTGCGGCTGCCGCTGGTATCGCCGTTATCGGCGGCGGACAGCGCGCGCGTGGTCATGCCGCCCAGGTAGGCCGCGCCGCGCAGGCAGGTCGCCGTGATCGCGTCCTTGCTGGTGAGCATGCGCATCGCCAAGGGGACGATCAGCGTCACGAGCTGACCGATGCCAAGTGCGCCATAGATCACGACGTCGAGCTTGTTCATGAGCGCCCCCTGGCTCTTAAACGCGCTGCTGTCGCGCAGGATGGGGCTGAGGATTAGCCAGGCTCCTGCTGTCGCCTCCAGTGCACAGCCGGCGGTGGCGTAGGGCTGCGCGCTGTCGGGCAAGAGCTTCACCAAGCGAAGCTGCAGGAGGCCTTTGAAGACGGTGAAGAAGCCGCAGAGGATCTGGAAGAACGAGCCCCCGGCAGCCTTGGCGGCGCTCTCGCGCTCGGCGAATTCGCGGACGGTATCGACGAGGAGGAAGATCGACGAGACCAAGCTGCAGCTCCACGGCAGCCAGATCTCCCAGGGGCTGGCCTTGGGTTGGCTGCTGGTGTTGCTGCGGGTCTCGCTGCCCGAAAGCGTAGTGGTGCTGCGGCTTAGGCTAGACGTGCGCAGCGATAGCCGGGTCAGCGAGCGCGTGCTCACGCTGCCCGAGCGCGCGGTGTCGCCGATCTTGTCGCACAGCACCTTGGGGATGGCGGCGCACAGCGCGACGATGCGCAGCGCGGTGAAGTCTCGTCCGCCGAGGATCACGTCTTCAATAAAGTCGGTCAGCGCGCCCAGGCTGATGCGCTTGCGCATGGTCTCGCTGCCCTTGCTGATCGTCGCCTGCACGTTGCTGAGGATCGAATCGAACAGCACATCGAAGACTGAGCCGGAGCTCCCCGACAGGCCGGCCGCGTTCTTCATCAGATCGCCGAGCGGCACGCTGATGGCTGCGCCCGGGTTTTGCAGCGCGCTACACGGCAGCAGGCTCTGGCAGGTATCCAGCTGGGCGCTCAGCGCTCCTGTGTCGACGCTGCCTCCCGTCAGGGTGCCGCCCAGGCTGACGGCCGTGCTGGTGATTAGCGAATCGACATAGTCTTGGATGCGCTGCACCTGCTCGATGACGTAGTCCAGTTCTTCCATGACGGGATTTTCGGGATCGACGCGAATGCCGCACAGCTCAGAGAGCGACTGATTGAGGAAGCTGGTATCGAGCCGGGCATTCAAGTATTCGACCAGCTTGGTCTTGTATTCACCGAGGCTGTTTAGAAACTCGGGCAGGGTGCTGAGCTGCGCCTCCAGCAGGGCCTGCGCTTCGTCGGAAGCGGCCAGGAAGTCGCCCCAGTTAAAGAGATAAGCCAGATAGCGCAGCACCTCTTCGATGGCGGCACCGACGCGCTGGCAGACGGCAGCCAGGGCGGCGAGCGCTTCGTTGATGCCACGCACCACCACGCGGAAGTAGCCTTCGACGCCGTTTACCAGCGTGGTGCCGACCAGCTCAAAGCAGTGCACGACATCGCTGAGCGCCGACTGCGTCGCGACGCCAAGCGAGTTGGCGGAAGCGACAAACGTATCGATCGCCCCCCGGCCGAAGCGCCCCGCGGTTTTCTGTGCGTTGTCGATCAGCTGATCGAGCTCGGCCCCGGTCTTGGACAACAGCTGACTGGCAGTCTTGGGCAGGCGCTGCGCCTGTCGCGCGCCGTCGAGAGTAACGGTGATCAAGCCATTGCTCACCGTGCCCAGCACGCGGCCGGCGCTGTCGTAGATCGATGAGCCGACTTGGCCAGTCACTTCGATCACATGGCCCGCGCCATCGATGACTTGGTGGCCGATGTCGTTGGCGACATCCCCAACCTGATCGACGCCGTCTTCGATGGAATTCCAGGCATCCCCCAGGATGCTCTTGAACTGCGCGTACTTGAGGATGGGCGGCAGGTCGGCCTGTCCTTGCGACGTCGCCTGCGGAAAGGGCGGCAGCACGCGACCGACGTGATTGCAGAGGGCGGCAAGCGCCGCGGCATCTTCGGGGGTGCTGGCGGCCGGCAGGGGCGATCGTCGACCATCGCGGGGGGACTGCAGCTCGGCCGCGGTGACGGTGCGCAGCTGGCGGTGCGTCTTTTCATCGGGACGCACCACCGTCCATAGGTCGGCCTGCAGACCGGCGATGCGCACCCGCAGCGTCGGACAAGACAGCTCATCGGCGACGAAGCGCAGGCGCAGGCTGCCCCCTCGGGGCACGGTCAGGCGGTAGGTCTGGCCGGGGCGCCACTGCGAAAACTGCGAGTCATCGCGCACCGTGGTGATGCACAGAAGCGGGCTGTCGATCCGCACCTCTAGCGTTGCATCGGTCAGCGACTCACCGCTTGCAGACAGGGTCTTGATCGTCGCATCGAAGACCAGAGTGTCCTTGTGCTGATAGCGCGGCGCCTTGGGCAGCCCCGGATCGCTACCTGGCAGGGGCAGCGTCGGAAAGCTTGGCGTGGTGGGCGTGGTGATGGTGACGATCTGCGGCTCAGGAACGCGGATCAAGAGCGTCTCGCGCAGCAGCTTGCCACGCGCCACGATGCGGGCCCGCTCGCGGCTCTGCGAAGGCAGAAGGGGCAGGCCAGGAGCGGCGATCAGCAGCGCCCCGCTGGGCACGGCGGCGACTCCGCGCTGCGGACTCAGGTCGCGCGTGCAGCCGGCCGTGAGCTCGTCCAGGCGATAGCCGGCGGCAAGTCCCGGCTCGTCGCCGCGGGCTCGCGTGAGCCAGGCTGCACCCAGCTCGTCGCGGCTCAGCGCTGTTGACCACAGCCGCACTTCTGCCACCGCTCCCTGCAGCCCGGGGCGGTTGGGTTTGGCGAACGTGCCGCCTACCGCAAGCTGCACATGCTGCGTGGTGAACAGCGGCTGCAGCGCCAGCGAGCGCTTGTCGTGGATGCTGTACTGCCAGCTTCCCTCGGCCACGAGCTGACCCTGGACGTACAAGCTGGCGGCGTACAGCACCGCGGATACCTTGCGCACGGTCGCTGCGATGTGAGTGAAGGCGGCCGGCCGCAGCACCCCGCCGACCGACAGGAGGATCACGTCCTCATCGATGGGGGTCATGGGGCCTACTCGCAAGATCGCGCGGCCGACCAGGCTGACCTCGGCATTCGCGCCGCCCACGCACAGCGCAAGGGGCACGGCGCTGCTCAGCCGCAGCACGCTGCGCGACTGGCTCAGCTCGTCGGAGCGGACCCAGGCCTCCATCGTCAACCCATCGTCGAGTCCGGCGATCGGGGCCAGCGCGAGCGGCTGCGTCTCATCGACAAGTCGAATGGCGCGCACCTGGCTGTCGGTGAGCGGCTCGGCGCAGCGCACGCTGGCCAAGGCGCTGGGGCTGCGGCCGTGCTTGCCGAGCTTGCCGGCATCCTGCAGTCGGTAATAGGTCGTGGTCACGCCATTTACGGTCTCGCTCATGGGGCGGACGCGATCGAGCGCGTAGGCCGCCCACAGCCCGTCTGAGTCGAGCTTGGGGCTGCCATCGACGAGATAGTCGGGACTGGGGCTGCGCCAGATGTGGAGCTGCGATAGCTCGCCGACAAATGGGCGGCCCGCGCTGCCCCCGGCCAGAAAGTTCTCGCTGCGCCCCGCCCCGTCGGGCGGCCCGAGCTTGCCGCGCGCCACTGACCGGTCGAAGACCAAGAGCTCGGCATCGCCATCGGGCTCTAGCGTCGCGGTGAGCGAGACCCAGCGCTCGGCCGGTAGCACGCCGCGCGCGATCAGCTCACGTCGTCCGGTCGGCGTCTCTTGCGCAAAGATCAGCGTGTCGGGACGATCGCCCGTCTCAAGAATCAGGCGCGCGCCGGTCGCGGTTCCCAGCTCTAGCAGGCGCTGTCGTGGCTCGCTGCCCAGTCGCCGAATCCGCACACGAACGCAGAGCCCGGAGGCGAGACCGCGCGGCATGTCGGGCAGATCGATACGGGGTGGGTCGCCGTCAAACGCTAGACCGAGAATCATCTGCAAACTCCTTGCATCTGGGGGAGGTCGGGGCGAGTGCATGCGCACCGACGTACAGAGCAAGGGTGACGCAGGATGAGCGACGGGCCATGGCCACAGGTGACCATGCCATGCTCAGCTTTGGCCACCGAACGCCGAGACCGAGCAGGGCGCGATGCGGTGCCAAGAGCAGACGAGGTGGAGTGGGGAGGCCGAGCAAGGCCAGAGCGGAGCTGCGGACGGGAGGCGCGGACGGG
>DAORCZ010000090.1:4570-14638 GCA_035345735.1 Pseudomonadota bacterium
GCGGACGGGAGGCGCGGACGGGTATCGAGCGCTACGGCCTGACGCAGGCGTTGGTGTCGTTGCTCAGCAGACAGCCGGGAACTTCACCACAGGCCTTGCTGTAGCAAGCGGCCTGCTTGCTGCGGATCTCGCCGGCGTTCTTGCAGTCCTTGGCCAGCTGATTGTCCGCATCCGAGAACGTGCCCTTCTTGTCGGTGCAGTTGTTGCGACAGTTGGTGAGATCCACGTCGCTGCTGCTGAGACACTTCTTGTTGTAATCGCAGCCCATGAAGCACAGGTCGAGGGCGCTGGGCGCGCCGCACGCCGAAAGCAGGCTGAGGGGCAGAGCGAGGATGACGGCGGCAAGAGTTGATAGGGATTTGCGGTTCATAGATTAGTCCTCCTGTGGGGTCTTGTGAGCCTAACGCAGTTTGATGGCGAAAGCGCCCTGTAGATGCGCGAGCACGCGCTCGTGCGCCTTCTGCGCTTCGTCGTCAGTCAGCGTGCGATCGTTTTTGCGATAGCTCAGGCTAAGCAGCAGGCCCTTCTGGCCGGCCGGAATATGCGTCGGATGGCGATAGTCTTCCAGGATGCGCACGTCGGTGAGCAGCGGCTCCGGCGCCGAGTAAAGGACGCTGCGGATGGCATCGGCGGGGACCTCGACCGCAATCAGGAACGACAGGTCGCGCGAGGTGCCGGGGAAGCGCGGTGGCTCGTGATACGTGCCCATCGGGCGACGGAAGGCCGGGATGTCGATCTCAAAGCCGAACACCGGCAGCGCGGGCAGCGCGGGATGCTGAAGGTCCAGGCGCTTGCGTAGCTCGGGATGGACCTCGCCGAAGTAGCCGACCAGAGCCGGGCTGCCATCGGCATCGACGCGACTCGACGACAACACGACGGCACCGAGGCCCGGATGCAGGAACGGCTGCTTATCGGCTGAGGCCGGACGGATCAGCACCTCGCGACCCGCGGCCTGATCGTCCGCCTTGTGGCCCGCGGCCGGCGCGATCACATACCCCAGACCATCGAGCAGCTCTTCGACGATGCCGCGGACATCCGCGAAGTCGAGCCCATCGCTCGCGCCCGGCTTGAGGTAGTACGAGCGATGACCGCACAGTACGCCCGCGATTCGCGTGGTCTGAAGCTGCGCCGGATCGCTGACCGTCGCGTCGCGGGGACGCAGGAACACCTCCCCGACTTCGCACAGCCGTACATCCGATAGGCCGTGGTGCAGGTTCTTGCGCAGCGCATCCAAAAGGCCCGGCAGAAGCTGCGTGCGCAGGACGGACAGATCCTCGCGCAGCGGATTTTCCAGCGGCAGCAGCCGGCTCTCGTCGAAGGCCTCGCGGCTGACGGCGCGCAGCTTGTCGGGGCTGGTCATCGAAAACAGCTGCACTTCGTCAAAGCCCAGCGCCACGCACAGGTCGCGGGCTCGCTCGGCGTTGCGGGCACGCTCGCTGCTGGGCGGCGGGGTAGTCAGTCCGCTCTCAGCGCTGCCCGAGCTGGGCTGCTGCATGCTCAGCCGCGGGATGCGCTCTTTGATGTCGTTGTAGCCGACGCTGCGGCCGATCTCTTCGATGAGATCGATCTCGCGGACGAGGTCGGGGCGATAGGTCGGCACGGCAAAGGTGGCGCGATCGTCCGCCGATTTTTCGACGGAGAGTCCGAGCGCAGTGAGCGCCGCAGTCTGTCGCTCGCGCGAGACCGGCGGGTCTTCGGTGCCGAGGATCTGGTTGGTGCGCGCAAAGCGCAGCTCGACGGTCTTTTTCGGCTGCGGGCGGGGGCAGACATCGATGGCGCCGCTGAGAATCTGCCCGCCGGCCAGGGCCAGCAGACGATCGGCGCAGTAGCGCGCTCCGAGTTCTAGGCCCGAGTTAGGATCCGCGCCGCGCTCGAAGCGATGCGAGGCTTCGGTGTGCAGCTTGCAGCGGCGCGCACTGCGACGCACCGTCGCCGGATCGAAGTACGCCGCTTCCAGCAGCACCTCGGTGGTATCGGCGCGCACTTCGCTGTCGCGACCACCCATCACGCCGGCGATGGCCACGCCGCGCTCGCTGTCGGCGATCAGTAGATCGTCGGTTGAAAGCGAGCGCACGACATCATCGAGAGTCGTCATCTTCTCTTCTGGCCGGGCGCGGCGGACGATGATCTTGCGACCCGCAAGGCGGTTGAGATCGAAGGCGTGCAGCGGCTGACCGATGAAGAACATCGCCAGGTTGGTGGCGTCGACAATGTTGTTGATCGGCCGCGCGCCCAAGCGGGTCAGCAGCAGCCGCTCTTTGATCGGGCTTGGCTGCACGCGCAGACCGGTCAGCACATGGCCGAGGTAGCGTGGACAGCCGGTGGCGTCGGTGATCTCGATGCTGGCGGCGCTTCCGGCTTGGCGCTCGGCGGTGCGGCCGGCAAAGCCGATCTCGGGCACGAGCAGCGTAGCGCCTTCGCTGGCAAAAGCTGCAGCGACCTCGCGCGCGACGCCCAGATGGCCGAGCAGATCGGGACGGTTGGGTGTGATGTCGAGCTCGAAGATCACGTCGGGCAGGCCAGCGCCCTGCGCAAAGTCGCTGCCGATTTCCAGCCCGTCTTCGGGGCGCAGAAGCACGATGCCGCCGTGATCGCCAGACAGCCCTAGCTCGTCTTCGGCGCACAACATGCCGGGCGAGGGGATGCCGCGCACATCGCGCACGCTGAGCGTAAGACCGTTCGGCAGCGTCGCGCCGGGCTTGGCCCAGATGACACGCGGCGACTGCCCAGGCTCGCCGGCGGCGGGGACATTGGGGGCGCCGCAGACGACCTGCGTGACGGCTTGGCCATCAAAGACATCGACCAAGGTCAGCTTGTCAGCTTTGGGATGTGGCCGCTTGCCGCGGATCTCGGCGACGATGGCGCCGCTTAAGCCGACTCCGACGGGGATCAGGGCATCGACGGCGACGCCGCGGCGGATCAGGCGCGCCTCGACTTCCTTGGCCGCTTCCAGCACCGGGGCAGACGACAGGCTGGCCGGCAGCTTCACAAGCTCGCGGAGCCAATTCCAGGAGATCTTCATGGGGGTTCCGGTTCGGTGTCCATCGCAGCGCCCGGGCGTTTCGGTGGCCGGGGGTTGGGACTGTGCGACGGTGTCTAGGGCTGGGCGTTAGCGAAACATCTGGGTGAAGCGGGCATCACCAGCGAACAGCAGGCGCAGATCCGACAGGCCGTAGCGCAGCATGGCCATGCGATCGATGCCCATGCCGAAGGCGAAGCCCGAGATCCGCTCGGGGTCGTAGGCCGCAGGCAGCCCGCGACGCACTCTCTCGGCATCGACGTGGGCGAAGACTGCGGGATCGACCATGCCGCAGCCGAGGATCTCGATGTAGCCGGTGCCTTTGCACAGGCGACAGCCGGCCTGGGCGCAGAACACGCAGGTGACATCGACCTCGGCGCTGGGCTCGGTGAAGGGAAAGAACGACGGCCGCAGGCGGATGTTGACGCGCGGACCGAAGAAGCGGCGCGCGAAGTAGAGCAGCGTGCCTTTGAGATCGGCAAAGCTGATGCCCTGATCGACGACCAACCCCTCGATCTGGTTGAACATCGGCGAGTGCGTCGGGTCGTCGTCTTTGCGATACACCTTGCCGGGGGCGATGATGCGCACCGACGGCTCTTGCGCCAGCATGGTGCGGATCTGGACCGGCGAGGTGTGCGTGCGCAAGACCAGCCGCCCACCCGTGGGACCGGGCAGCGGCGGGGCCTGCACATAGAACGTGTCCTGCATATCGCGCGCTGGGTGATCGTCGGGCATGGCCAGCGCTTCGAAGTTGTAGAACTCGCTCTCGACCTGCGGGCCGCTCTCTACGACGAAGCCGATCTCGGCGAAGATCGCTTCAAGCTCGCGCCGCACCTGCGACAAAAGATGCAGGCCACCTAGCCGAGTACGTCGGCCGGGCAGCGTGACATCGACGCTGCGCAGGAGATCGGCGCGCTGGGCGGCCTCGTGCAGCGCCTGCAGGCGAGCCGCGAACAGCGCCTCGCCCCGGGATAGCGCGGTGTTGCCGGCTTGGCCGACGGCGCGCTTCTCGGGACCGGGCGCGGTGCGCAGCGCATCGGCCAGCCGCTTGCGGACCTCACCGTCTTTGCCCAAGAAGCGGGCGTAGACGGTGCGCAGGGCTGGTTCGCTGCCGGCGTTGGCTAGCTCGGCTTCAAGCTGGTTGATCAGTTCGGCGTAGATGGGGCTGAGCGGCGCGGAGTCGCTCTCGCTCTGCGATTTCGGGGGAGAGGAGCCGCTCATTGCGAGGAGGGGAGGGCGGGACTAGGCCGCAGCCTGAGCGGGCTTAAGACCGGCCTGCGTCAGCACGGCGCGGAAGGCCGCGGGATCGCTGATTGCAAGCTCAGCCAGGACCTTGCGATCCAGCTCGATGTTGGCCGCCGACAGGGCGTGCATCATCTTCGAATACGAGATGCCGAGAGCCCGGGCTGCCGCGTTGATGCGGATGATCCACAGACGACGGAAATCACGCTTGCGCTCGCGACGGTGACGGGTGGCGTGCATCCAGCCATGCCGCACCGTCTCCAGCATCGACTTCCAGAGGGTCGAACGCCCTCCGCGGAAGCCACGCGCCCAGGCCTTGATGCGATTGCGGCGACGGCGCGCCTTGAAGCCTCGTTTTGCTCGAGCCATCTGTCTTGAGTCCTCTTCTTCAGACCGGCTTGCGGGGGTTCCGACAATCGACGGAACGCTTGAGAGCCCTGTGCCAAGTCACGCTAAGCCCGCGAGAGCCCAGCGGTTTTTGCGAACAAATCCGATATCACGCACTCCCGCGCTTTGTAAAGAAGTCCCCGCGTGGCGGGCGGGACTTTTTGCTATGGTGCGCGGCCATGCACGACGCATATCGCATTCCTCGATTGGGTCCTTTGCTTCGCGGTCTGCCTCTTTTGGCTTTGGCGCTGCTGCCGACGCAGATCGGCTGTAGCAAAGGCGGTGCTCCGGAACAGGATGGAGGGGGCTGTAAGAAGCTCTCGGAGCTCGATCCGGCAACCAAAGATCGCGAGCTGCCGAAGCAGCTTTACGCTGAGCTGCGCGGCAGCACGGGCGCCAGCTTTGGCGTGATGCTCGACGGCACGGGCGGGATCTATGCCGGCCAGCGAGCCTTTAGCAAGTGTGACGCCGCCGACAACTACATCGTCGAGCGCGTGGTCCTGGTGAGCGCCACCAACCAACCACTGGCCATCGCCCGTCACAACCCGACCGGCTACTTGGTCGAGTACGACGGCGGGCAGACGATGCAAGCGACCGGCGCGAGCTTCACCAACATCAGCACGACGTATTCCAGCGCGGCGTCCGCCCCGGTGCTGAAGCTGGCGGCGGTGTCGCTGTCGGGCAGCAATACCGTGAAGCAGGGCGACCGCGTCAGCGTGCAGATCAGCATGGCCGACGACCTGTGCGGCATTCGCGAGAGCAAGTGGTGGCTGGTCAGCGAAAAGAGCCCCGGCCCCGGTGCCGAGCCAAGCTACGAGGCGCAGGTGCTGCCGGGCGGCAGCGGGACCGTCTCGCTGCAGGTGCCGACCACGCTGTCGGCCGGTAACTATGTCGTTGAGGGCCAGGTCACGCTGAATAACGGCGGTCGCGTGCTGCGGGTGCGGCGCAACGTCGATACCGACAAGCGCTACAAGATCTTCGACCCGCGCGGCGGCACACCGCTCGATACCGAAGCGGGCATCGTGCTTCTGACGGTCGAAAGCAACCCGGAAGGCGATCGCGTGCCGCCGACGCCGGTCGCGATGGATGCGACGCCGGCCTCGGTGGGGCGCTGCCAGACGGTGAACCTGAGCCTGCGCATCGCCGACGACAAGAAGCTGCCGACGAGCCAGAACGTGAAGGTCTTCCTGGGCCCGGCCGAGTCGCCAAAGCTGCTGACGGCGATGCTGGGCGGCGGCGAGACGCTCAGCGGATCGCTACAGCTGCCGATCGATGCCCCAACCGGGGTCTGGTACGCCTATCCCGAGCTCGTGCGCGATGCGCTCGGCAACGAGGGGCGGGGCACGCTGTCGGGCGGCAAGTTCACGCTCGGTGGCAACGGCACCACCAGCCCGCCGGTGATGGCGGCGACGTTTATCGTGCCCAGCCCGGCTTCGTCGGCGCCTGACTTTGGCAGCCTGCTCGCCGACGGTGGAACCCCGCCGCCCCCCGATCTGGGGGGCATGCAGCTGCCGGCGGCGCTGTCGGCGATCGGGGTCAGCCCCTCGACGGCCAGCAAAGAGGGTGACGTCCTCACCGTAACGGTGACGTGGAGCGATCTGAAGATGATTTTGAAGTAGGGACGGTGAGCTAGGAAGGCGAGCCCGAGCCGGCCGGGGTGGGGCCGCTGGGGGCTGCGGCAGCGACGGGAGCGGAGGCCGGCATGTCCGACTCGTTCTCGTCCGCCTTCTTGATGATGAGCGGGGCGTAGAAGGTGCGGCTGAGCAGCGCGTGGTCGTGCGAGGCGACGGCCATGACGATGCGATCGGGGACCTCGGCGATCGACACATCGAGGCGGCGGAAGTCCTGGCTGTAGCGGTACTTGGCGACGCCCTTTTCGACGAAGCCCTCGATGCGCATCAGCGTCTCGGTGCGGATCTGCTCGCGGCCGATCGAGCCGTAGCCCTCGATGAGCGGGATGTCTTCCTTACCAGCCCGGTGCACCATCTTGAGCACGAGGTCGAAGTAGCTGTTGATGCGCTGCACGCGGACGCGCATACCGTCGCCAGTGACCGCGTCACGGAGCGTGACATTGGGCGTCTCGTACCACTGCAGGCGCGGCAGGACGTGGCCGGGAGCATCGATCAGGTGGTTGTTGAACTCGCGCACCGAAGCGCGCAGGGCATCGACGAGCTCGAGATACTTCAGCAGCACGGCGTCGCGCAGGATGACGTGGCGCTGAGCGAAGTCGGTGTCGAGCTGCGCCAGGTGACGGGCGGCGGCGGTCTCGGTATCGGCGATGTTGAGAAGTCGCGCCCGGATCGACGGCGAGCCCTCGGGCGTGGCCATCGGCGGATAGGCGGCGGCCGTCGCTGGTGTCACCAAGGTGCCAGGCGGGATGAGCACGGCCGTCGGACGTGAGGTCGAGAGCGAGAGTCCCTGGGGCCGAGGAGGAGATGGAGCGCTGCCCCCGTCCCCTGCACTGCCCCCCGCAGGTGCATCGGAATTGGCCATGGTTGCCAGTATAAAGGAAAAGCCTCACCGGGACGGGGCCGCAAAGCGGGCGGCGGGGAACCGTTGCTGGGCGCTGGCTTGGTGAGTCGGTGGGCATGGGGCAGGGCCTGCGGCTGCGGCGACCCCTGGCCATGACCGAGCTGGGCGGGCCCGACCGAAAAAGGGTTGGCTAGTCGGTGGGTTGCTGGCGTGACCCTGGTGTCCGCACAAATCTTGTTTCGCCGACGGAAAATCTGGCGATCATGGCGGTATGGGAACACGACTTACACTCGCTTCGCTGCTGTTGCTTTGTGCTTGTCAGGCGAATCCCCCCGCCGGTGGCAACGGCTGCACGACCGACATCGTCAGCTGTGTCTCGGGCGATGGCTGCTGTCCTTCGGCCTGTGACGCCAACACCGACACCGATTGCTCGCGCACCTGTGGCAACGGCGTTCTCGATAGTGGCGAGACCTGCGATCCAGTGGGTAGCTGTCCGCAGAACTGCAGCGACGGCGACGTCTGCACCACGGACACGATGACGGGCAGCGCTGCCAACTGCAACGTGGCCTGCTCGCACACGGCGATTACGGCCTGTGCCGGAAGCGATGGCTGCTGCCCGGCCGGCTGCACCAGCAGCAACGACAACGACTGCCCACCCCCACCGGGTACGGCGCTGGCCGATCGCCTGCGGGTCAGCAACGTCGCAGCAGCGGCGGGGGTCATCGCCGGGGGATCGTCGTTTCGCATCTGGGGCCAGGGCGGCTTGAATGTGGGTCCGGTGTACACCGTGCCCTACGCTGACTGCGGCACGCTGGTCGGCTACACCACGGGCTCGGCGGCCTCGCCGCGGGCCCGTGTGGCGCGGCTGGATGCGGGAGATCAGATCGTCAGCACCTACGACCTGGGGGCGTTCATCCTGCGCGGTCTTGCGGCCGAGGCGGATGGCCACTTCGCGGGCCTGCTGTGGGATCAGACGACCAATCCCAAGTCGCTCAAGGTCGTGCGCTACGACAGCAAGGGCGCGCCGGGCTGGACCACGCCGCTCGACGACACGCTGGCTGCCCCGACCGACTTCGGCATCGGCGAGAGCCGGCTAGAGTACGGCGCGGGCAAGTACGGCGCTTACTTCCACGTCCACGGCATCTCGGGCTTTGCCAACGGGCACGAGGGCGATGCGCTGCACTGGCTGGACGCGATGACGGGCAGTCGCACGCTGGGCTGGAACTGGGGCTGCTCGCACTCGATGAGCGAGCTTCTGCGCTTTAGCTCGGCCGCCAATCAGACGCTGCCGATCTGCGTCACCGACTGCTACCCCGGCACGACCGGCACCAACTTCGCCACCGACTCGATCGGCGGCGTGTACATCAATCGCAATGGCAAGGTCCGCGACTTCGACGGGGGCTGCAACGGCAGCGTCGGTGCGGAGCTAGGCAGCGCGGCGCCCGGCATGGCGGGCTGGAAGCTGGTCTTCAATGGCCATCAGAACGCGGCGGCCAACGGGCAGAGCTCGTATAACCCCAGCACGATGAACCAGGACATCGGCTTCGTCAGCGTCGGCAATAACGGCACGCCGGGCAGCATTGTCTGGCTGACGACGACGGCTGGCAACGAAGCCAACTCCTCGATCGCGCGCTTCTTGCCGTCGGGCGATACCGCCGAGCAGTACGTCGTTGGCTGGAGCGCGGGCACGACGTATCGCTTGGCTCGTGTCTCGGGGGCCGGCGCGTTCTTGGAGGGGCCGATCACGCTGAGCAACACCAAGTGGGGCGAGCGCGATGATCCCTTCCGCACGCACTTAAATGGCGATGTGGTGTGGGCTTGGTTTGATAGCCCGGGCGCGACTACCCTCAAGTTCGCGCGTCTCCGCTCGGGGGGGACGGCGACTTGTAGCAAGCTCTAGCTACGCGTTTAGATATTGGGCTGCGAGTGCCCTTGGCGCGGACTTGCTGCACGGCTGGGGCCCCCGCGGGCGCGGACTCATTTTTTCGCCGGGGCGTCGAAAAAAAGAGATCCGCTGCGGCCCCAGCCTTACTCGCTGCTTTTTCAGAACTGGCTGCAAATGTCCTTGGCGAGAGCTTGCTGCACGGCTGGGGGCCCCGCGGGCGCGGACTCATTTTTTCGCCGGGGCGTCGAAAAAAAGAGATCCGCTGCGGCCCCAGCCTTACTCGCTTCTGGGGGGGAATATGTAAACAGGGCTTGGCGGGGGGATGTGGTCGTTCATCCTCCTCGCGGGAGGGGGGGCGGCTGCGTCGCGGTGGCGCTTTTTTGCGGTGGCAAATTCGAGTACTGTCGAGATATGTCGGCATGGCAACACGTTGTATCGGGGCTCGTGTCCATGGTGGTCAGCGCGGGGACCTATCTGGTGATGCACAACCTGATGGCGCCGCCGCCAGAGAAGGTCATCGACGTACCGCAGATCGTCGGGCTGACGCCGGATCAGGCGCGTGGTCTGGCGGAGCCGATGGGCTTGCTGCTGGTGATTGACGGGCAGCGCGAGTCGGAGAGTGACAAGATCGCGGTGGGCTCGGTGATGGAGCAGCGGCCATTGCAGGGCTCGCGGCTGAAGAAGGGCGGAGAGCTACACGCGATGCTGGCGCTGCCGGTGGCCAAGGTGGCGGTACCGGCGGTCGTTGGGCAGCCGTTGGCGGCGGCGCAGAAGGCGATCGCCGATCTGGGCCTGAAGGCGGGAGCGGTGACCGAGGTGCCCAACGTCACGGTCCCGGTCGGAGCGATCATCGCCACCGAGCCACCGCCGGGCAGTCAGCTACGGCGCGGCGAGAGCGTCAGCCTGCAGGTCTCAAAAGGCGGTGAGCAGGTCCAGGTGCCGAGCCTGCGCGGGCGTGGCCTGGGTTCGGCGCGGCGTGCGCTGGAGCAGGCGGGCCTGGTGCTCGGCGATGTCGGAAAGACCTCGGACGACAACGCGGCGGATGGCGCGGTCCTGCGGCAGG
>DAORCZ010000091.1:0-4118 GCA_035345735.1 Pseudomonadota bacterium
TCCCAGGTGTCGCGGTGGCGATCGACGCGCTCCAGCTTGTCCAGCATCTTGCGCCGCGACTTGGCCTGCTTGGTCTTCTGGCCGGCGATGTTGCGGCGGATGAAGTCTTCGGTGCGGGCGATCTGCCCTTGCTGGCGCTCCCACTCGGCGTTGAGGCGCTCGTGCCGCTCGTCGCGGGCGACGACGTATTTTTCGTAGCTGCCGGGATAACGAATCAGCTCGCCGTCTTCGCAGTCGACGATCTCATTGCAAACTGCTTGCAAGAAGTAGCGGTCGTGACTGACCAGAAGCAGGGCCCGCGTCTCGGGCCAAGCAGCCAGCCGCTCTTCCAAGTGCTCGACCGCTTCGGCGTCAAGGTGGTTGGTCGGCTCGTCTAGCAAGAGCAGGTCCGGCTGATCGAGCAGCACCTTGGCCAGCTCGACTCGGCCACGCTCGCCGCCCGACAAGCTAGCGACGGAGCGACTGAGATCATCTTCGCTAAAGCCGAGGTCGTGGGCCAGGGCGCGGGCCCGGCTCTCCAGCGTGTAGCCCTCGCGGTGCGAGTACTCGTGCTCTAGCTCGCCGTAGCGCTTAAGCAGGCTGTCAGCGCGCTCGCCCTCGGCCGCGGCAATCTCTTGTTCCAGGGCCGC
This sequence comes from Pseudomonadota bacterium, assembly GCA_035345735.1. GTDB lineage: Bacteria > Myxococcota_A > Polyangia > Palsa-1104 > JAEUJZ01 > JAEUJZ01. The sequence goes on from DAORCZ010000091.1 coordinate 630, forward strand.
CAGCTCGGATCGCATTTGCAAAAGACTTGCAAAGGGGATCAGCAGCGTCTCCCACAGCGTGCCGTGGCCATGGAACTCCTGCGACTGGTGCATGTAGGCCAGGCGCTTGCCGCGGGCCCGCACCACCTGGCCGCTATCGGGGGCTAGCTCGCCGCACAGCAGGCGCAAGAGCGTGGACTTGCCGGCCCCATTGGGACCGACCAGGCCAATGCGCTGACCGGGGTTGATCTGGAACGAGACGTGCGAAAAAAGCTCGGTACCGGGGTAGCCGAAAGAGATGTCGGCAAGTTGCGCAATCACGGGCCGACACTATCACAAATGCCGGGCTGTCCCGTCGCTCACTGCACCCCTGCGAGCCCGCCCGCGCTACTTTTTCCAGAAGGCGCGCTGCGATAGCAGCCAGCTGTAGTCGCCGCTGAGCTGGGTGTTGTAGGTCGCCTCCTGCGTGCCGGGCTTGGGCGTGCCGCCGCTCGCGATGGGGGCTGAGGAGTGACAGCCGATGCAGCTCTCGCTGCCGAACACCGTCGGGGCGCCGGGCGGCAAGGGGTCTGGGCAGATCCCCGGCTCGACCTGCAGGCAGGCCGGCTGCACGCCGCGCTGGAAGAACGACTCCAGCGTGAGGTTGGTCAGGAACACCGGGTGCGGGCGACCGCCGGACTTGTTGTGCACGCTGTCGGGCAGGTTGATCGGCACGGCTTCCTCGCCGCTGCAGCCCGGCTCGGCTCGCGGGCGGGTTGGCGGGGCCTCGGGCTGCGTCGGGAACTGGCTGCCGACGAGCTCGTAATAAGCCAGCTTCGATCCGTGCGCGGCCAAGAGGTGACGTAGCCGCGCGTTGAGTGCGGCGGTCCTGCGATCGATCGGCAGCAGGCGCTGCAGCTGATTTTTCTGCGGCGGGGCGGCGCAGGTGTTGACTGGGCAGCCGGGGCAGGTGGGGTCATAGAAGCTGGGTCGCAGGGTCTGACCGTGACGGGCCAGGCGCTCGGCCTCGCGCGAATCGACACCTAGGTTGTCGATATGCTCAAACGTCGACCACACCCACTGCGGCGCGCTCGCTGTCTTATGACCGATGTGAAAGCCGACCAGACCCAGGCGAACCGGCTTCCAGTCGGGGCCGGCGGCGACGACGTGCAGGTCGGAGGTGGCGCAGCTGCCCTCGACGCGCAGGTCGCGCGGCACCCAGCCATCGATCGTCAGGTAGCGGCTCTCGATGTCGCGGGCGGAAAGGACGCGCCAGGCGAGCTTGATCTCGATGGCGCCGACCTCGTCGCTGTCGGGGCGGCCGGCGGGGAAGACGACGATCGAGCGGTTGGGGTGATTGCAGCTGCCGGGATCGAGATCGCGACCGGGATGGCGGCTGGCGAAGGCGACCTGACCGTCGAGGTTGTAGAGCTGATTGGCGACGATGTAGTCAAACTCGGCGCGGTTGATCAGCACCTCGTAGTAGACGAGGCCGCCGTTCTGATCCCACAGCGGCAGCGAGAACGGCTGGTTTAAGCCCTCGGCGTGCGGGCTGCGGCGGGCGGGCGAGAGGATGCGCTCACCTAGGCTCAGGCCGGCGCCGGGTGGCAGCCCGGCGAGTCCGTGCGAGCGACGGGAAAGCGAGCGCAGCGGGCTGCCCCAGGCGGGCGGCGGTGAGCCGTCTTCGGCAAAGACCTCGGCGCTCTCGCGCCAGGCGACCCAGGCCGGCATCCCGGGATCCGACAGGCGGTGCTGCGGTCGGCCGGCGTCGTCGGTGGGCCAGTTGATGGCGACGAAGTTCTGCCAGGACAGCTCATCGTACAGCGCCTGCAGGCCAGCGATGTCGCCGCGGGCCCGTAAGCGAGCCACGGCGGCGGCCGGGACATCGGCGAGGATCTGGGGCCGCAGCAGCGACGGTAGAGCCACCCCAAGAGCGGCAGCCAATTCGTCGGATGCGGTGGTCGCACCGCGATCCTGCAGGGCTGCGGGGGACGATATGGTCGGTGACGCCGCCTCTGGGGCACAGCCAAGCAGAGCCAGAAGGGGCAGCAGGCCGGAGCCGGAGCGGCCGGAGCCGGAGCGGCCGGAGCCGGAGCGGCCGGAGCCGGAGCGGCCGGAGATAGACAAGCGAGCGTGCGGCATGGGGTGTCCTTCGGTGAGCGGTGAGGTCGGCGGCGTCTTGGGCGTGTCGCGACGCGGTCGGCTATGGCGTCGGCAGCGGCGTGACGGCTCGCTCGGGCGAGCCTGGGAAGACGAGGTTTGCCGCCACCCACAGACCCAAGGTCGACATGGTCAGCGTGGGGTTATAGCCAGGCAGGCTGCAGAACAGCGATCCGCCGGTGCCAAACAGGTTGCCGACGCCGTGGAAGCGCCCCTGTGGCGTGCAGACGCTCGTCCGATCATCGCTGCCGAAGCGCAGCGTGCCGCCATGGTGTCCGCACTGGGCCTGCGCATCGTCAAGCGGCAGCGCCGCGCCATACTGCGCTCCGGCGGCCTGCAGGATGTCGAGCTGCTTGGGACCGAAGTAAGCCGACGCCGCGACGGCGTAAGGATGTCGCTGATAGGTGATGCGCGCGACGGGCACGCCATCGTGATCGCGCAGCAGCGGATCCAGATCGATGCGGTTCTGAAGCTGGGGCGGATCTTCGACGTACATCGACAGATAGGCCATGCGCTCGCGGCCGATGCTCTGGCGCAGCGCTTTTTTCAAGAGCGGTCCCGGCGGCACGCGCAAGGTGCCGAGGTAAAGCCCGGTCTCTAGCAGCAGCGTCTGCTCGCCACCCAGGGTCATGAGCCCACCAATTGGGCGACTGCGATCGCGGGCATCGCCGCGCAGATCAGTCATCGAAAAGCTGGCGCCGTTGCCGCGATCCTGATGGATGCGATAGTCGAAGATGCCGACGGCGACGGTAACCGAGCGACCGCAGAAGTTACGACCGACGAGATCGCGCGGGTTCAGGGTGTCGCTGCCCTCGGAGTACAGCACCAGGCGCGCGTCTTCGATGGGCCCGGTGGCTAGCAGGTACGTGTCTGCGGTCAGCACCTGCCGCGTACCGTCGGGGCCGATCACCTGCACGCCGACCACCTGGCGACCATCGCCAGACAAGAGGAGCTTGTGCACGCGCGTCTGGGTATGTAGCTGGCAGTTGCCACCGAGCAGGGCCTCGCGCAGCAGGCTGACCGCCGTCGAGCCGCCGCGCGCATTCGAGGCGCAGCCAAAGCCGGCGCAGAAGCCGCAGTTGACGCAGGCCGGGCGGCCGCCATAGGGCCGCGAGTTCACGGCCCGCGGGCAGCGGAACGGCTGATAGCCCTGTCGTCGCGCCGCGTCGGCGAGAAGCAGCGATACGTACTTTGCGGGGCCCGGCGTCATCGGGTAGGGGGAACTGCGTGGGCCGCCGTGTGGATCGACCTCACCCTGCACGCCGATACTGGCTTCGGCGTAGGCGTAAAACGGCTCTAGCTGGTCGTAGGTGACCGGCCAATCGACGTAGCTGGCGTCGGGCAGGATGGGGCCCAAGAGCGACCCGAACT
>DAORCZ010000091.1:4218-14554 GCA_035345735.1 Pseudomonadota bacterium
GGCCAATCGACGTAGCTGGCGTCGGGCAGGATGGGGCCCAAGAGCGACCCGAACTGAAAGTCCTGCGGCGCAAAGCGCGGCACCCGACCATCGGCCAGCGCCGAGCCGCCACCGACGCCGCGCGGCAGATCCATGATCGCGCCGACCGCCGTGCGATCGCCATCGGCCGCCGTGCGGCGGTACGAGCGCGGCGAGATGGTCGGCGGCAGATCGAGCAGGCCGCGGGCGTAGCGAAGCTCGTCGTTGCCGTGCAGCGGGATGGGCATGCCGGGCGCGGGATCGTCGATGCCCTGGTAGTAGTTGGGGCCGGCCTCGACGAGCAGGACCTTCTTGCCATGCCGGCAGAGGAGGGCGGTGGCCGCGCTGCCGCTGGGCCCGCTGCCGATGACCAGGGCATCGAAGTGCGACAGCGAAGCGTTACCAAAGACGGTCTTTGCGGCCGGCATTAGTAGAACTTCTTTCCGCCGGCGCCGGCGACGACAAGCTCTAGATGCAGGCGCAGGGCTTCATCGATGGGGTCGGGATCGGGGCGGCGGTCACGCTCGGAAAACGGCTCGCTGGGGTGCAGGCGATAGCGGCCAGCGACGGTGTCATACGGGGTGAAGCCGAACGGCATGCTGTCGCCCAGCGTGTGCGCGATCTGCCAGCCGCGGCGCTCGACGTTGCCGCCGTACTCGGGCAGGCTGACCGCGGCCTCGATGACACGATTGGGAAAGTCGTAGCGGAAGCGGTCGGGCAGTTTGGGCCACAGGCCGATGATGTCGTCTTCGCTGAGCGCATCGAGCGACGTCGGCAGGAGCGCAAACGCCTGCTTTAACGCCTCGGCATAGACCTGGCGCAGCCCGATGATGGGGCCGGTCGCCGCGTCGTTGGGACCCCCCCCCGGCACGCCCGCCGAGCCGTAGATTTCCAGGCGCCAGGCCAGCTCTTGCGTGCGGGTCAGCGGCAGGAAGTTCAGGAAGCCGTTTTCGGGACGCGCGTCGCTCGGTCGGCCATCGTCGGTGGGGATGGGGTTGCGATCAGAAAACGGCCCGGCGGCAAACAGGCGCGGCGGATCGCTGTCGAAGGCCGTCAAGAGCTGTTCGAGATACGGGACGGTGCCCAGCTCCCCCCCGCCCGGCAGATCGTCGGGCGGCAGGACGTAGTCAGCGAAAAGTCCAAGTAGGCGCCGTTCCTCCGTCGAGAAATAGCCCGGCAGAGGGGGCACGAGCGGGGTCATGTCGGGATCAGGGCCGGGTGGCTCACCGCAGGAAAGCGGCAGCACCGCGCTCCCCGCTGACAGCACCACCAGCCGCACAAACTGGCGGCGTGGTATCCCCGCTCTCGCCCCATTCCCCGTCGTCGCTGTTCGCTGTGACATCGCCCTTCCCTCCGTGCCGGCGACATTAACAATGGGCGGTTTGCTGCCGCAACCACTCCCGAGGCCCGCGACAGCCCGCCCCTTCCCGCAGTAACGTGCCGACCCACCCAAGGAGGGCCACGATGCGCACGATTTCCCAGGCTTTTCGTTCCCTAGCGGCTTGCGGTATGGGGGCCGCGCTGTTCTTCACGATGGCTGGCTGCGGCGACGGGGGGGCGGATGTTCCGCTCGGCGCCGACGGGAGGCAGAGCGAGCTCTTTTCGAGCTATCGCGACTCGCTTGCCATCTGCTGGACCGATGCGCGCTGCAAGCGGGTGATGGCGGTCGGACACGGCGGGGCGTGGAGTGCGCTCGGAGCGCCGTACGACTCGAACGCGGCGCTGGCCGCGGCCTACACCCAGGGCATGGACGGCGTGAAGATCGACGTGCGGGTGACGCGCGACAACGTGCCGGTCATCTCGCACTCAAGCCCCATCCAGATCTACGAGTCGCTCGACTGCGCCAACAAAAAAATCGAAGAGATGACCGCCGCCGAGGTCACCCGCTGTCATCGCTTTCCGTCGGGGACGGAGACCTTCCAGCGCCTCGACGACGTCCTTGAGTACCTGCGCGGCAAGATGACGGTCGAGCTTACGGTCAAGCGTTCCGCCGACTACGCGCGGACCATCGCCGAGGTGCTGGCCCGTCGGGCCGAAGACTTCGCCTACCTCGAAATCAGCACCGCCGAGCTTCGCGATCAGATCCCCAAGATCACGGGCGGCGATCGCGTCTACTACCTGATCAACGTCGAAGACCGGCTGGCCGAGCTCGACGAGCTGATCGACAAGATCAAAAACCCGCGCGCTTTTATGGTCGAGATCGATCCCGGCGTGGCCATCGGCTCGCTCGTCGCGACGCGCCTGCATCCGGCGGGGATTCGCGCCTTCATCTACGACAAAAACGGCCTACTCTCGCCAGGCCAGGTGAAGGCCTACTACACCCAGGGCTTCGACGCGGTGTCGTCAAACGTCGCGAAGAACACGGTGACCGCCCGGCAGCAGGTGAACACCAGCCGCGGGGTGACTCCGCCGTAGTGCTGCGTCTTCGTGCGAAGGGCTTGGCTGCCCCGTGCGCGGCCGAGCTCCCGAGGTGCCGCAAAACCAAAGACCGTTTGAAGAACGGCCCCGGCCTGAAATCGGTGCATGGAGAGCTCTAAGCACCGAAAGTGCACCCCCAGAGTTTGTTTAACTCGTTAATACGTTGGGTGTGCTGGGAAGCAACCCAGAGCATTAACGATAGAACGCTCTTGCCTTTAGCGATTGGATCGTAAGCATAGACTCGCTTTGGGCTTTGCTTTTCCGGCTTGATAAATACTTCATATGCTGGAAAACCGCCGTGCTTGCCGAGCACTGAATAGCGTAGTTGTCCAGCATCCAGTTCTAGCACGATGACCACTTCTGCATAAAGCGGCGGTGTGGGGAAGGAAGGGAGGAGCGCATCATGCCCTCTGACATGCAATCTGATGACTCGCAAGGAATTCTTGCGAGAGTGGATCAAGTGCTTCTGGGCGGTATCCACCACAAACTCGTGAAAATAATCGCCTACACTTTTGAGGCGCTCTTGCGTCAAGAGCTCAGCTTCGAGGACGGGATTGAGACCGAGAAATGACAGCTCCTGCGACGGTTTCAGTGTTGCGGATCGAATAGGCCGAGCGCCGGGCCTAAGTCCGTAGTACCAGCTAGGGTAGCCGGGAATTCGGATGCCATCCTTCATGTCGAATTCTTGACTGGCGTAAAATTGGAATCCTGGTTTGTCCAAGCTCGACCGTCGGAACTCGCCGGTTGTTAGATTAATAGTGGCGGTTACCTCGCCACGGCTGCTGCCCTTACTGTATTGTCCATAGCGCGTTTGTGGGCGATCTCGGGGTGCGTCCCCGCCAAAAAGTCGCGCCAAACCGAGGTTTTTGCTCTGCGTTTGTGTTTGCTGGGCTGGCGGGGGGGAATAGGGCGGCATTTGTGACCTCCCCGCAAGAGCAGCGGTAGCGGCATAGCCCATCTCGTATGCCAGATTCGGTAACCCTTCTCTCGCCCCCTTTTCCACTTCGTGGGCGGCGTAGCCCAAATTCGCCCAGAATCCATCTCTGGGAACCGCGATGGCGGGCGCTGGGATAAAGACTCGCAGTTTGACCTCGAAATTCATCTGTGCCTCCTAAACAATCAGCCTATTGCTTCGGTTCAAGGGAGTTGAAGCGTCACTTGAACGCTCCAAAGGATGAGCCCGCTAACTGCGTTTTTCTGCATCAGCGCCAAGTCATGTTGCGTTTATCTAATGCCTGCATTCAGGTCAAGCTGGATCCTGCTCTAAGCCCCTGAGCAACACGGGATCTGAAAATAGAAGAGTTCGTTATGTGGCGATCTCGACCATAGCGTCAGAGGCTGCTAGCGAGCCCTGCAATTGCGGAGCCATGGCAATGGCGCATAGATGTTTCGGACGGCGTGCACCCAAATTTCACAATCAGCGAGGGGTAGAGCCAGGTTTTATGAAGATGTAAAAGGGGAGCTCGGAGAGGTTGAAATGACGCTAAAATGCAATGGGCAAGCCGGGGGACGCATGTCCTGGGTGCAGAGCGTATATCGCCAGAATCGCCACATCTGGCCGAACCCCGATGCCTTCTGTGTGAAAGGAGAGGTCATGAGACGCGTGGCTCGCATGCTGGTGTTGGCTTCAGGGGTGTGGATTGCAGCGACGGCGTCATCCATGGCTACCGCTGATCCGGGACAGCCTGGGCCCGGCACTGCGCAGGCCGTGCAGCCTCTCGATGCCCAGCGAGCGGCTTGGCCAAGTCCCTATGGCGGTTGCTCGATGGAAGCGCGAAACAAGGGGTGATGGACCCGGTGCCCGGTCTCGGACGTCCGCGTTAGTAGCCCATCGCCTGTCGTCGCTGGGCGAGGAGGGCGTGGATGCCGGGTTGGGCGACTTCGATGCCCCACTCTTGCCAGGTGGCGGCGGGGCGGGAGTTGGCGGGGGCGGCGTTGGCTTGCGCGTCTTTGCAGGCGTTGGGGCGGTGGTTGGCCCAGCCGTGGTCTTCCGAGCCGGCGAGGTTGCAGCAGTTGCCGTAGGGGGCGCCCATCTCGCCGGGGACGACCTCGATCTCGGCTTCGGCGGTGCGCTGGCAGTGATCGACGACGCCGGGGCCGAAGGTGACGCCGTAGGGCAGGGCGGTGGGGCCGCCGACGATCTCAACTTTGTGATAGTTGCCGATCTTCGCCTGTTCGGGGGGGAAGGCGGCTTTGCCGGCTTCCCAGCGACAGACAAAGCTGTTGAGGGTCCAGGGATCGACGACGTACCACGGGCTGCGATTGACCGAGATGACGGTGAACTGATGGTCGGTTTCGTCGGGCGCGTACCACAGGCCGAGGATCTCGGTGCCGGCGGGGGCGATGGTCATCAGGTAGCCGACGGTCAGCGACATGATGAAGGTGCAGACGCCACCGCCCGTCGTCTCCGCAGCTTTGGCGAAGCAGGCAAGGGCCAGCATGAAGTCGCTGTCGCGCGGGCCGATCGACGGGGTTCGCTCGCAAAGAAAGCCGCTGAGGGCCAGGTTGCGGGCGTTGTCGGTGGCGGGGTTGCGGCTCCAGCCCGGCAGGTCGGTGCACAGATACGGGCGCGAGTTGTCATCGGCGCGGCCACCGCGATTGTTGAAGGGGCCCTTGCGCAGCAGCGATCGGACGTGGCGGATGGCGCGCGTTGCGACGTCGATGGCAGTGCGACTGTCGGCGTCGGCATCGGTGACGGCGCGGCGCGGCCCCTCCCAGGCGTTGATGTCGGCGAGGCGAATCAGGCCGGCCTGCTTCTGCACGGCCTGGCGATAGCGGGCCAGCACGGCGTTGCCGTTCACCACCTCCCAGGTCTGCAGGCTCAGCGGCAATCGGCGATCGTTGGGCTGGCTGGTGGTGCGCAGGTAGGCGCAGCCGCCCTCCAGCATGATCTTGCGCGACAGGCGACGGGTCTGGGGCATGCGATTCTCCCTCGGGGGCCGGGGGTTGGCAGACGACAGAGACGGGCGGTTTCATCTTAGGGGATCGCGGCCCCGATGGGACGGAAGACGGGAGGCGGTGGCGCGAAAAAGCCGGCCCATGCTGGCCCTGCGATGGCGCGCATCGGGCTACTATGCTGCGCCATGGCCCTGCCTTCGACGCGCTATGAGTTTCGCCTGCGCCTGTCGCACGTCGACCGCGGCATCGACTGGCAGGGCAGCGCCATCGCCGCGCGCCACCCGTCCGAGACGGCCGAGCACCTGATGCTGCGCGTGCTCGCCTACTGTCTGCTTTTCGACGAGCGGCTGGAGTTCGGGCCGGGCCTGTGCGACCCGGAAGCGGCGGATCTGTGGGCTCGCGATCTGACGGGCCAGATCACGACTTGGGTCGAGTGCGGGGCGGCCGATCCCGACAAGGTGCGCCGCGCCTTTCTGCATCACAGCGGGGCCCAGGTCCACGCCGTCCTCGTTGATCCCCGTCGCTATGACGAGCTGCTTTCCGGGGTCGCGACGTGGAAAAAGACGCCGCGCGGTCGCGCTGTGCTGGGGGTCTGGATGGTCGATCCGACGCTCTTGGCTCAGCTTGCGGCGCGCGAGGAGCGTCGTCAGACCTGGAACGTCACGCTGGTCGGCGACCACGCCTATATCGAGATCGAGCGGGCGGGCGCTGATGCCGGCAGCCTGTGCCTGGACGGACCGATCGCGGCGAGCTTTCCGCTCGATGTCCCCCCAGGCCGCTGAGCCCGCTACGCCGAAAAGTCGCGTCCGCTAGGGCTGGCGAGCGGTGGCTCGCTCTGGCCCGCTGCGGCCCGGCTGCGCCCACTGACCGGCCCTGGTCCCGAGCCACTCTCGGCGTTACCTATTTGGCTATCTCGGTTTACCAGTAACCGGGCTCATCAGCGACGGGAAAGCCACGGCCTTCCGGCCGGATTTTTGTTGCCACCATTGAAAAGCGCAGGTTATGGTCCGCCCGCCTAATCACCTGCTTGCATCTGACCCCTATACCCCCCTGGAGAGGGAATGAGCGCCCGAAAATTCGAATTGGTCACGCCGATGCAGCCTTGTGGCGACCAGCCGCGGGCCATCGAGCAGCTGAGCCAGGGCCTGCTGCGTGGCGATCGCCGCCAGGTTTTGCTTGGTCTGACCGGCTCTGGCAAGACCTTCACGATGGCCTGCGTCATCGAGAAGCTGCAGCGCCCGACCCTGATCATTGCCCATAACAAGACGCTGGCCGCCCAGCTTTATGGCGAGTTCAAAGAGCTATTTCCCCATAACTCCGTCGAGTACTTCGTTTCGTATTACGACTACTACCAGCCCGAAGCCTATGTTCCCGCATCGGACACCTTTATCGAAAAAGACTCGCTGATCAACGAAGAGATTGATCGAATGCGACACTCGGCGATGCACGGCGTGGTGTCGCGGCAAGATGTCATCGTCGTTGCGTCGGTGTCGTGCATCTATGGCATCGGCGATCCCGAGTTCTATCGCAGCATGGTGCTGACGCTGGACGTCGGCCAGAACGTGCGCCGCGAGGCGGTGCTGCGTCGCTTGGTGGAGCTGCAGTACGAGCGCAACGACCTCGACTTCCACCGCGGTACGTTCCGCGTGCGCGGCGACACCGTCGAGATCTTCCCGCCGTTTGAAGAAGAAGTGGCGGTGCGGCTGGAGTGGTACGGCGATGAGATCGAGAGCATCGCCGAGGTCGATCCGCTGCGCGGCAAGACGCTGCGCAAGCTTAAGTACGTCGCCTTATTCCCGAATTCGCAGTACGTAACTCCCGCAGACGCGATGGTGCGGGCGATGTCGTCGATCAAGGAAGAGCTGCGGCAGCGCCTGACTTTCCTCAAAGACAACATGAAGCTGGTCGAGGCGCAGCGCCTGGAGCAGCGGACGCTCTACGACCTCGAACTCCTCGATCAGATGGGGCACTGCCCGGGTATCGAGAACTACTCGCGCCACCTGCGCGGATCGAAAGAGGGCGAGCCGCCGGCGACGCTCATCGACTACTTCCCGCCCAACTTCATGTGCTTTGTCGATGAGAGCCACCAGACGGTGCCGCAGCTTCAGGCGATGTACCGCGGCGATCGCTCGCGCAAAGAGACGCTGGTCGATTACGGCTTCCGCATGCTGTCGGCGCTCGATAACCGACCGCTCAAGTTCGAGGAGTGGAACAGCAAGGTCAAGCAGGCCATCTTCGTCTCGGCCACGCCCGGCGACTTCGAGCTCAACGAGACGGCGGGTGTCGTCGTCGAGCAGATCATCCGTCCGACCGGTCTTTTGGATCCCGAGATCGAAGTGCGGCCGGTGACGACGCAGGTCGATGACTCGGTGTCCGAGATTCGCCTGCGACTGGCCGTCGGTGAGCGTGTGCTGGTGACGACGCTGACCAAGCGCATGGCCGAGCAGCTGACCGAGTTCTATTCCGAAGCCGGGCTGCGCGTGCGCTACCTGCACTCCGACGTCGATACGCTGGAGCGCACCGAGATCATTCGCGATCTGCGGGCTGGCGTCTTTGATGTCCTCGTCGGCATCAACCTGTTGCGCGAAGGTCTCGATCTGCCTGAGGTCTCGCTGGTGCTGATCCTCGATGCCGACAAGGAAGGCTTCCTGCGGGCCGAGCGCTCGCTGATCCAGACCTGCGGCCGAGCGGCGCGTAACGTGAACGGCAAGGTCATCATGTACGCCGATCACATCACGCGCTCGATGCAGTTCTGCATCGATGAGACGGCGCGACGGCGGAAGATCCAGGACGCGCACAACCAGAAGAACGGCATCGTGCCGCAGACGGTGAAGCGCAAGATTCAAGATCTGCGCGCCCAGGTCTTCGGCCATGTCGAAGAGAACGCCGGCGAGATCCTGCAGCGCGCGACGCTGATGGCCGCCGAGGCGCGGGCCGATTACGGCGAGCCGGGCAAGGGCAAGGGGCGACGCGGCGCGGGCAAGGATGCCAAGGAAGGCAAGGGCAAGCTCGGCAAGCTGCCGGGACCGGCGGCGACGGGCGATGCCAGCGTGCTCGACCTGGCGGAGATTCCGAAGCTCATCGAGCGGCTCAAGCAGCAGATGAAGGCCGCGGCCACCGAGCTCGACTTCGAGCGCGCGGCCAGCCTGCGCGATCGCATCAAAGAGCTGGAGCAGATCGACCTGGCGCTGCGCTAGCCCAGCTGAGCCGAGTCGGCGTGCCGTCGCGCGAGCGGGTGGTCGGCCCGTCCGCTCTAGCTTTCGGCTAGCGTGACCAGCTTTTCGATCGTGTTGAGGTTGCGTCCGGTGCCCCGCTCGAAGAGCGGCAGCTTGAGGCGCGAATCGGCCTGACCCGCGGGGTAGTGGATGTAGAGTTCGCGCCCGCGCAGGATCAGCTGTTCGCTGGTTTGGCCCTTGGCCTGTTCAAGTGCGTCCTGGGGTGGGGCGGCGTCGAGAAAAAAGACGATCACACGGTTCTTCGGCGCCTCGGGAAAGGGGTTTGCGGCAAGCGCGTCAGCGAGCTCGGCGGGTGTGCGCAGGAAGACGCCGATCGGCTTTTTGACCGCCTGCGAAACGGCCTGTTCCAGCGTGGCTTGGACCTGCGCAGCGGGTGCTGGGCTGCGCAGGATGACGTTGCCGCTTTGGATGTAGGTGCGGACGTCGGTAAAGCCTGCCCGCTGACACAGCGCGACGAGATCGCGCATCGCCAGCTTGCCTGTGCCCCCGACGTTGATGGCGCGCAAAAGGGCGATATAGATCGACACGTGGGACCTCCAGCGCCGCCGTCATAGCACGGGTGAGCGAGGTCGCGAACGAGGCGCCCGGCCGGCGCGCGATAGCGCTTGCCTGGGGCGGCAGGCCGCGCGGTACGCTGAGGGCAGAGGTGGTTCTGATGTCTGCTGCGCCCGTCTCGTCCGGTCAAAGAGTGCCTGCCCGTCCGCCGACCCGCGGTCTGTTCGGGGTCGCGCCTGAGTTCGTGCGCGATCCGCTGCGTCTGTTGACCGAAATGGGCCAGCTTGGCGAGGTGGTCGAGCTGCCGATGGGCGTCGCGACCGCCTACCTTTTAACCCTGCCCAAGTACGTCCAGCACGTGCTCGCCCACCCCAAGCAGTACGGTCGTAACATCCCCAGCTACAAGCGCCTGCGACCGGTGCTGGGCGACGGGCTTTTGGTCAGTGAAGGCGACTTCTGGCTGCGTCAGCGGCGCATCGCGCAGCCGGCCTTTCATCGCGAGCGCATCGCCGGCTTCGGGACGGCCATGGTCGCCGCCGCGACCGAGTGTGCCGAGCGCCTGCGGGCTGCTGCGGGTCGATCGATCGATGTCGCGGAAGAGATGACGCGGCTGACGATGCAGATCGTGTGCACGACGCTGCTGGGGGCGGATGCGCAGCGCGAGGGGGCGCAGGCGGCAGAGGCCTTCTCGGTCCTGAACGAACTCACCACGCGCCGCATCCTTAAGCTGTGGGCGCCGCCGCTGTGGCTACCGACTGGCGAGAACCGTCGCTATCGCGCTGCGCTTTCGCTGCTGGACGGCGCGATCTACGCGCTGATTGCTCGCCGTCGTGGCACCGCTGCGCAGACCTCTGATCTGCTGTCGATGCTGATCAGCGCTCGCGATCCCGAGACCGGCGAAGGGATGAGCGATCTTCAGCTGCGCGATGAAGTGTCGACGATCTTCGTAGCCGGGCATGAGACCACCGCGGTGGCGATGAGCTGGGTGCTGCATCTCTTGGCGCAGCATCCCGAGGTCGAAGAGCGGCTGCGGGCTGAGCTTGCCGCGGGGCTGGGGGAGCGCTCGCCGGCGATGAGCGATCTGGAAAACCTGCCGTATCTCAAGATGGTGATCGAAGAGTCGATGCGGCTGTATCCGCCGGTCTATTGCACGACGCGTGGCTTGGTCAGCGACGATGAGATCGATGGCTATCGGTTGCCGGCACGATCGATGGTCTTGGTTAGCTCGTGGGTGACGCATCGCTTGGCGGCGCTGTGGCCAGACCCGCTGC
>DAORCZ010000092.1:0-14551 GCA_035345735.1 Pseudomonadota bacterium
GCCAGACCCCTGCGAACCCTTGGACGTATCGCTTGTGCTCTTTGTCTGCTGGGTGGCTTGCTGCCCGCCTGTGCACCGTCTGGCGATGCGGCTCCGCCCGCCGATGAGAGCCGACTGCCTCCCGGGCGTCCGCCGGCCGCCGCACCCCCGGCGAACGCGGTGGGAGGCTTCACGATCGAGCTTCCGACCGTAACCTTCGCACCCGGCGAAGAGCGCGAGGTTTGTTTCGCAATTCCGCTACAGCTGCAGGGCCCGTCGCGACTGGTGAATTCTGGGGTCGTCACGACGGGGCCAGGCCTGCATCACGGCAACATCACCACGCGAACCCGCACTGGAGACGGTGTGCGCACCTGCGATAGCGGCAGCCAGACTGAGCTCGCACTTGAGATTGCCGCCGGTGGCAGCGTGCTCTTCGCGTCGTCGACGCAGGTGCAGGGCAGTGAGTGGCAGACCTTTCCGCCGGGATATGCCTTCCGGGTGGGCGAGGACCAGGAAATCGTCGCTCGCATGCACTATCTGAACGCCAGCAGTCGGCCGCTGGTGATTGCCCCGCGATACCAGTGGTTCACGATTGCCGAGGCTGACCTTCAGCTAGAGCTTGGGCCCTTCGCCTGGACCTATTACAAGTTCCACATCCCGCCGCGCAGTCGCTACACCGTGCAGGCGGACTGCCCGCTGCAGCGGCCGATGCACATGGTGCAGCTCTTGCCACATATGCATGCACTGGGGCGGCGCTTTACGCTCAGCTTCTTGGGGGGGCCGCGGGATGGGCAGGCGATCCTGGACCTGACAAACTACGGCGTGCGCGGCGAGACAGATATCCGCCAGTTCATGCCCGCCGTCGAGCTGAGCCAGGGCGGGCAAGGCAATGGCGTCCGCTTCGCCTGCAGCTGGGAGAACCCTTTTGACAAGGTGATTGAGTTCGGCGTCGGCGACAACGAGATGTGCATCGCCTTCGGCTATGCCTACCCACCGCAGAACGCCGCCTCGGCGGGGGCCAGCGAGGATGTAGATTGCCTGCCGATCTTGCCGCCACAGCGCCCATGAGCGCTGCTGCCACAACGCAGTGGTCGTCATCGTCAGCTGTCGTGGGCCAGTCCGCGGCCGGCCCGCGCTTGGAGGACGCTGCTCTGCTGACCGGGCGTGGTGAGTTCGCGGACGATCTGCCCACCAAGCCAGGGACCCTCCACGCCGCCATCTTGCGCTCACAGCATGCGCATGCGCGACTTCGCTCCGTCGACATGAAGGCTATCTTGGGCATGCCCGGGCTGCGCGCAGTGCTCACCGCAGCCGATGTGCGGCGCTGGGCGCGGCCCTTGGGTGCGGCGTTGAAGCTGTCTGTGCAGCAGAGCGTGCTGGCGGAACAGAGCGTGCACTACCAGGGAGAGCCCATCGCCGTGGTGGTGGCCGAGAGCCGTTACCTCGCCGAGGATGCGCTCGACGGGATCGCGGTCGAGTACGAACCGCTGCCGGCCGTCACAACCATCCAGCAGGCGCTAGAGGCACAGTCGCGACGGACGCACTCTAGCCTGTCGACCAACGTGGTCAGCGATCGGGCGTTTTGTTACGGCGAGCCCGCTGCCGTGTTCGCGAAGGCCGCGCAGCGCGTCCGTATCGAAATCGACTATCCCCGCAACGTCGCCACGCCGATGGAGTGCGGCGTCGTCATTGCCGAGCACTTCCCCGCCACGGAGTCCGCCGACGAGAACGGCAGCTATGAGGTAACCGCCAACTTCATGGGACCGATGTCGCTGCACACCGTGATGGCGATGTCGCTGGGGGTGCCGGCCAATCGGCTGCGCCTCCGCTACCCCCGCGATGTCGGTGGCAGCTTCGGCACCAAGCAGAGCCTACTTGGGGCCATCGTGCTGATGTGCTTGGCCGCGCGCAAGGCCGGAGCCCCGGTGAAGTGGGTGGAAGACCGACGGGAACACCTGACCGCTGCGACCTCGGCCACTGCGCGATCGACAGCCATCGAGGCCGCAGTGACTGCTGATGGCCGGGTGCTGGCCCTGGCTTACGACCAGGTTGACGACGTCGGGGCCTATCTGCGTGCGCCGGAACCGGCCACGTTCTATCGCATGCACGGCTGCTTGTCGGGGGCCTATGACATCCAGCACCTGCAGGTTCGCAATCGCGCGGTCCTGACCAACAAGACACCGACCGGTCTGGTGCGCGGCTTCGGTGGTCCGCAGGTCTACTTCGCTCTTGAGCGCTTGATGCAGCGCATTGCCATGCGGCTTGCGCTCGATCCGTTGGCCGTGTATCGACGCAACTTCGTCCCGCCCGAGTCCTTTCCCTATCGCGCCGCAGCAGGAGCGCTGCTGGATTCCGGGGACTATCCAAAGACGCTCGCGGCGGCTCTCTTGGCAGCGCGGATCGACGAGCTACGGGCTCGACAGCGGGCAGCGCGGGCGACTGGCGAGCTATACGGCATTGGCTTTGCTGCAGTCGTAGAACCCTCGGTCTCCAACATGGGTTATGTCAGCACCGCGCTCACGGTGGAACAGCGTCGGTCTGCCGGTGCGAAAAATGGTGCGATTAGCAGCGCCAGCGTGCAGGTAGATCCGATGGGGGGGCTGCTGGTCAGCATCGACTCGATGCCGGCCGGGCAGGGCCATCGCACGGTGTGCGCACAGCTGGTCGCTGGGGTCTTTGGTCTGCGGCCGTCGGATATCGTGGTGCAGGCCGAGCTGGATACCCATCAACACGCCTGGTCCATCGCCGCTGGCAACTATTCCAGCCGATTTGCGGCCGCGGTCGCTGGGGTGGTCTATCTCGCCGCGGTACGCCTTCGCGAGCGACTGGCGCGGGCCTGCGCTGCTCTGCTTGGCTGCTCTCCTGCCGACGTCGACTTCGTGGGAGGACAGGTCCGCTCACGCGCGGGCGAGGGCAGGGCGCTGTCGTTTGCGCGGGGGGCGGGCAGCCTCCACTGGGCGCCGGGTCTGCTCCCCGCTGGAGAGACGCCACAGTTCCGCGAGACGGTGTTCTTCAGCCCAGAGCCGCTCGCGGCACCGGACGAGTGTGATCGCGTCAACAGCTCGGCGGCCTACGGTTTTGTCTTTGATGTCTGTGCGGTGCGCATCGATCGGGCGACGGCGCGGATCCACATCGATCGCTATGTGACAGCACATGATGCCGGCCGCTTGCTGCATCCGGCGCTAGCCAACGGCCAGATTGACGGCGCCTTCGCGCAAGCGCTGGGGGCAGCGCTGTATGAAGAGCTGCGCTACGACCAGGCCGGCGCGTTTTCCTGTCCCAGCCTGGCCGAATACCTGCTGCCGCTGGCCGGCGATGTTCCCCCCCCGACGATCGTGCACACCGAATCGCCCTCGCCGTTTACGCCGCTTGGTGCCAAGGGCATTGCCGAAGGCAACAGCATGAGCACTCCGGTATGCATCGCCAACGCGGTCTGGGATGCGCTGAGCGCGCTGCCACACTTCGACCAAATCAGCGAGCTCCGGCTGCCGCTGACCCCCTCGCAGATCGCGGAGCGCATCGCTGAGGGAGAGGGCCAGACCACCGAGATCTCTGAGCGCCGGAGGCGAGATGAAGCCAGCGCCGTTTGACTACATCCGACCGGATAGCAGCGACGAGCTTGCAGCTGCGCTTGCCGAGTACGGGGGGGCTGCCGCGATCTTGGCGGGGGGACAGTCGCTCATGCCGCAGCTCAACTTGCGCTTGCGACGACCGCGCGTGCTCATCGACCTTGCGGGTTGTGCAGATCTTGGTCGCATCACGCTGTGCAACGAGCAGCTGATCGTGGGGGCTGCTGTGACGCAGTCGCGGCTAGAGCGTGATCCGCGGGTGGTCGGTGCGGTCGCGCTGCTCGGCCAGGCTTTGCCACATATCGGCAATCCGCAGATTCGCAACCGCGGTACGTTCTGTGGATCGCTGGCCCACGCTCATCCTGCCGCTGAGCTTCCGCTGTGCATGCTGCTCCTCGACGGCAGTGTCGAACTGCGCTCGCTGCGCGGAACTCGCCAGCTGAGTGCAGATGCGTTTTTCCGAGGGGCCTTCACGACCGCCTGCCAGCCAGATGAGTTTGTCGCCGCCGCCATGCTGCCGCGTGACAGTTGCGAGGCCGGCTATGCCTTTGATGAAGTCAGCCTGCGTAGCAGTGGGGGAGCGATCATCGCGTGTGCTGCGATGGCGACTCGACACCACCTTCGCCTGGGTATCGCTGGGGCGGCCCCTCGTCCAAGCCTGCACGAGCTGCCAGGGATTCCTGCTGATGCCCTCGCAGATGCAGTCGCCGACCTGGCCCACCGCATCGAAGCGATAAGCGACGCGGCCGCTTCTGCAAGCTATCGCAGGCAGCTGATCCGGCATGTCGGCTACCGGGTGCTGCTGCGCGCTCAGCGCGCTTTGGCCGGCGCGCTTGCAGCACCAGGAGTTCGCGCATGAAGCGATTGCAGCACGGTGAACCACAGCGCGTGCAGATTACTCTCAACGGCTCGCTACGGAGCGGTCTCGCCGAGCCGCGCCTGCTGCTCTCCGACTTCCTGCGGCATACCTTGGGCGCCACCGGCACCCATGTCGGTTGCGAGCACGGCGAGTGTGGCGCCTGCACGGTCGTGGTCGATGGTCAGGCCGTCCGCAGCTGTCTGATGCTCGCAGTGCAGGTAGATGGCCGCCGCGTTCAGACCGTGGAAGGCCTGGCCCAGGAGGCTGGGCTGACGCCGCTGCAGATTGCACTGCGCGAGCACTATGCGCTGCAGTGCGGCTTCTGCATTCCAGGTATCCTGATGTCCTGCTCGGAAATGCTGACTATGCGTCCACTGCCCTCGTCAGAAGAGATTCCGCGTCTGCTCTCGGGGCACCTCTGCCGCTGCACGGGCTATCGCGGGATCATTGCTGCGGTGCAACAGGAAGTCGCCCGTCTCAAGGCCGGCGAGCCGACGGCCGAGGGCGCAGCCAACGCGCTGGAAGAGCCGCATGTTTGATCTAGGTCGTACTTTTCTGCAGAGCGTCGAGCGGAGCCCCGGCAGCCTCGCTCTCGTCGATGGGGGCTTGCGGCTCAGCTATGCCGACTGGGCGCCGCGCGTATTTGCGCTCTCGCATGCGCTGCACAGCCTGGGACTGCGTCGAGGCGATGCCGTCTTGTCGCTGCTGCAGAACCGCTGGGAGGCCGCCACGCTGCACTGGGCCTGCCAGTTTCTCGGCGTCGTGATCACTCCTCTGAACTGGCGGGCCAAAGCCGATGAAGTCGCCTACTGCCTGCGTGATGCCGAGGCCCGCGCCGTTTTCTTCGAGTCGGTGAGCGCAGCGGCGCTAGAGGCCGTGCCGCATGCTCAGCGATTGCCCCTGATCGGCGTCGGCCCCGTCGAGACAGGGGGCTATCGGTTCGCAGAGCTGCTGACCGCGCCGGCGCAGCAGCCCGGCCTGCTGGCGAGCGCGGATGACCTGTCCGTCATGCTGTATACCTCGGGCACGACCGGCGCTCCCAAGGGGGTGCCGCGGCGTCATCGAGCTGAGCGCGCGGCCGCAGTCGCTCACGTCGCGCAGAATCGCTATGCGCGCGGTGAATGCACGCTCGGGGTGATGCCGCTTTACCACACGATGGGCGTGCGATCGCTTCTGGCCATGGCCCTGGTGGATGGCTGCTTGGTCTGCATGCCGCGCTTCGATGCGGCCCTTGCGCTTGAGCTGATCGAGCGCGAGCGCATCACGGCGCTCTACCTTGTCCCGACGCTGTACCACGACCTCCTGGCCGATCCCGGGTTCTCATCAGCTCGCGTGTCGACGGCACGCAAGCTGGGCTTTGCCGGAGCGCCGATGCACGATGCCTTGCTGCAGCGCCTGCAGGCGGCGTTTGCTCCAGAGCAGTTGATCAATCACTACGGCAGCTCCGAGGTCTACACCTTCACCGTTGAGCCCAACGCCGCCCGCAAGCCCGGCAGTGCTGGGCGGGCTGGCATCAACGCGAGGGTGCGAGTCGTCGCGCTCGATGGGGCAACTCCGACGCAGCCCGAGCAATTGCTGGCTGCCCACTGCGAAGGGCAGATCATTGCCGACCTGCGTGGTGACGAGGCCTTCGAGGGCTATTGGAAGCGCCCGGATGCCGACAGCAAGAGCCTGCGCGCCGGGTGGTACTTCACGGGCGACACGGGCTACGTCGATAGCGAGGGTGACATCTTCGTTACCGGGCGAGTCGACGACATGATCATCAGCGGTGGCGAGAACATCTTCCCCACCGAGATCGAGAGCGTGCTGTCTACTCACCCCGGGGTCGATGAGGTCGCGGTGGCCGGCATGCGCGACGAGCGCTGGGGCCAGCGAGTGGTCGCCTTCATCAAGCGTCGCGTAGGTGTTGAGCTGAACGCTGCGCTGCTGGACGCCCACTGCCGTGGGTCGCAGCTGAACAACTTCAAGCGGCCGCGCGAGTACATCTTCGTTCGTCAGATTCCGCGCTCGCCAGTGGGCAAGCTACTGCGGCGGAAGCTGACCTGCGGCGAGTTCGAGCGCGACGATACGCTCGGCTAGCCGCCCGCAAGTCGCTTTTGGAGCTGATCGATGGTTGCCTGCAGCGCCGTGCCTTTGCGCAGGCAGGGCCAGCAGTCGTTTTGGCCGCCGGGGCCGCAGCCCGTGGGCACCTGAAGCTGCTGCAGATAGCTCACCGTGCGCGCGTCCCCTTGGGTTGCCGCGCGACGCAGCAGGTTTCGCTTGTCTTCGCAGCGGCCCGCGCCCCGAAGGTCGATGAGGATCAGCGTGGCCTCGGACGCCAGCGCACGAACGGTGCCTTTCTGCAGGCTGGCGAAGAACTTGCTGCGCCACGGGTCCATCGTCGTGCGGTCAGCGAGGTCGCTCAGCGCCCCCACTCCGCGGTCGCCCAAGCCAGACTCCAGCATCGTGAGGGCTGCATCCGAAGTCTCAGGCTGCAGCGCGGCTTCGGTTACGACCTGCAGCATCTGATCGTCACTGGCCATCACCGGATCCAGGCGCGACAAGCTACCGACGGCACGTAACGCACCGGCGTAGTTCTTTCGGGCGGCGTGCTGCCTGGCCAGCGCGCGGTAGATGCGCGAGTCCTGCGGATACTTGGCGGCCAGCTTTTCTAGCGAGGCGGCGCCGCCATCGACCCCCTTTTCCATCTCCTTGTCGCTGGCGAATCCCGGCATCCCGGCCGGCGCTGGGCTGTCCGAGTCTCCGCTCAGCAACAGCACCGCCAGCACGACCACCGGCAGCGCGAGGATGGCCGCCACCGCCACGCCGAGCACCGTCTGCGAGATCTGGCGATGCTTCTCGGGCAGCTTGCCGCGGACGAAGTCGAGGAGCTTGGCCCAATAGATCGGGACATTCTCGCGTGTGAAGGCCCAGGCCCGTTGGCTGCGGCTGCGCAGGGTTGGCCAGCCGCTCTGTCGCCACCAACCGACTGCCTCGCCGCCGGCATCCTTGACCCGCTCGCCGATAGTCGGTGGCGGCGCTGGGGTCAGCAGCGCCGGATTGGGCGCGTTCTCGGGCTGAATCAGGTTCAGATCCACCACGCTCGGCATGCGCAGCTTGGGAGCCGCCCCCCCTTCATCGGGCTTGCCATCGCTCTTGGCGGCAGTGGCTGGCGGCGTGGCAGGCTTGGCTGCTGCGCCATCGTCAGCCAGATCCTTGAGCGCGGCCGAGAGCGCACCAGCGCTGCTGGGATCCGAGTTCGCATCCAGCTTGGTCTCGGCGTTGGCGAACGATGCGACGCTCTGCTTTTCGTAATCTTCGGGCGCCACCACAGTCGGACGGTCGCTGCCTGGTCGAGGCACGGCGGTGTTCTTGCCCGTCGAGACGGGGCTCGGCAGCTTCATGCTCGGGTCGTACTTCAGCCCCTCGGCGGCGATCACGCTGTCGATGGCGTCCATGCACTGCTTGGCGTTCTCGAAGCGCTTCTCGGGCTTCTTTTCCAGCAGACGCATGACCAGCGATTCCAAGGCCGGCGGGATCTTGATGTGGGGTGCGCGCTCGCGCAGGGGCGGCACGCTCGCGATCACATGCATGCGCAGAAGTGCCGCAGAGTCATCCCCATCGAACGGCAAGACGCCACTGAGCATCTCGTACAGCACGACGCCGAGCGCGTACAGGTCGGTGCGTCCGTCGACCTCTCCGCCAGCCGCTTGCTCCGGGGCCATATACGCCGGCGTGCCGAACACCGCGCCGTAGCGCGTGAGCACTTCACTGCGACGGGCTGGGGAGTCGGCCTCTCCTTCGAGCAGGGTGCTTATCGACAGCTTGGCCAAGCCGAAGTCGAGCACTTTGACGAAGTTGGAGTCACCATCGCGCTGCACCAGCATGATGTTTTCGGGCTTGAGGTCACGATGGATGATCCCCAGGCCATGCGCTCGCAAGAGCGCGCTACCGATTTGCTTGGCGATGTGCAGCGCAACCGGGGCTGACAGGGAGCCGTAGTTCAGCCGGTCTCGCAGGCTCTTGCCGTCGATATATTCGAGCACAACGAAGAGAGCACCATCATCGGTACGCCCACTATCCGTTGCGGCAACGACGTTGGGGTGGTCGATGTGGGCCGCTGCGAGTGCCTCACGCTCAAAGCGCGCGACCATCTCGGGGTTGCGCATCATGTCGCGGTTTAGCACCTTGAGGGCGAGTCGCTTGCGGATGACGGTGTGTTCGACGAGAAACACCGCTCCCATACCACCCTCACCGAGGAGCTGAATAACCTTGTAGCGGCCGGCCACCGTGGTGCCGACCAGCTTGCGAACGAGATCCTGGGCACCTTCACTCTCGGGCAGCGGGGCCGGCCCAAGGGGTGATCGAGGAGAATCGGGTAGGGGCATCGTAACTACGATACCGGATTTCCCTGGCTGACAGGGTTCAATCTCCACGCGGCTCGGTGGGCCGGATTACCCAGCCGAGGGCCGGTTCGACTAGGCCGAAGCCCCTTGGGCGGCGCGGCTTCTCAGGTGATAGATTGCCCGCCATGTCACCCCTATTGATTCTCGCGTCTGCGTCGCCGCGGCGCATCTCGATGCTGCAGCGTGCGGCGGTTCCCCATGCCGTATATCCCGTCGAGGTTGATGAAACACCAGTCCCCGGAGAGACGGCCGAGGCCCTGGTCCTTCGCCTGAGCCAGAGCAAGGCTGACGCGGCCGCGCAGCGGGTTGCCAAGGACACCGCGAATCCCACCGCGCCGCCGATCCTCGCGGCCGATACCGTCGTGGTCGCGATGTCGGATGGCGCGCCAGCTCTGCTGGGCAAGCCGGAGCACAGCGGGGCGGCGCGGCAGATGCTCTCTCTGCTGTCGGGCACGACCCACCGCGTGGTTACCGGCTATCAGATTCGCTACCACCGGGAGGACGGTAGTCTCGTCCGCGTACAGCGGGCGGTCAGCACCGAAGTCGATGTACGCGCGCTACGCCCCGGTGACATCGATGGCTATCTGCGCAGCGAAGAGTGGCGAGGAAAAGCCGGAGGCTACGCGCTGCAAGGCCTGTTCGCCTGTTTCGTGACCGCGATTCGCGGCAACTATGAAAACGTCGTGGGCCTGCCGTTGGCCAGTGTGCTCGAAGACCTCCGTTCGGCGGCGCTGCTACCACCGACGTGGCCTGACTGGCGGCCAGCATGAACCCAAACAGCGATGCGGAGGCGTCAACCAGTCTCGCTGCGTGGTCCTCTCGTCTGGGGCCCGCTCTGCAGACCCTGCGGCAGGGCATCCATGAAGCGTGCCGGTCCGCTGGGCGATCGGATAGCGATGTTCGTCTGGTAGCGGTCAGCAAGAAACAGCCGGCGGCCGCCGTCGCCGCAGCGCTGCGACTGGGCCAGCAGGACTTTGGCGAGAACTATGCACAGGAGCTACGCGACAAGCACGCCGAGCTAGGTCACCCAGCGGGCGATCCGCTGCCGTCGCCCCCGCGCTGGCACTTCATTGGGCCGCTGCAGCGCAACAAGGTGAACCTGGTCGTCGGACGGGTGGCGCTCATTCACTCCGTCGATAACCTGGCGCTGGTGGCGGCGCTGGGCGAGCGTGTGAATCGGCTCCGCCAGACGGCCCCCGAGCTGACGCTGGCCACGCTGGTGCAGGACTGTCTGGTGCAGGTCAATGTTGGCGACGAGGCCCAGAAGTCGGGCTGCCACCCAGCTGAGCTACCGGCCATCCTGGATGCCATCGCAGCGCAGTCGGGTCAGCTTGTCTGTCGCGGCCTGATGTGCATTCCCCCGGCCGTCGACAGCGCTGATCTTGCGGCCGTGCGTCCCTACTTCGCTCAGCTGCGCCGGCTGCGCGATGAGCAGCAGGCCGTCCGCCGCGCGCATGTCGAGCTGAGCGAACTGTCAATGGGGATGAGCCAGGACTACGCAGCCGCCATCGCCGAGGGAGCGACCCTGATTCGCGTCGGCACCGCGCTTTTCGGCGCTCGCTAGTTACGCCGGGTCGCTGGCTGCGCGGGGTTCGTGGGAGGTTTGGGAATCGAGAGGGGGCAGCGTGCTAGCCGCCGGTGATGACGTTTGGTGAGCCGGTGATGGTGTTGCCGATGCCACCGCAGTGCTTGACCATGTCGCTAAGACGGTGCGCCGCCTTGCCGTTGATGAAGACGGTGCCGCTGCCGACCTTGGCGTTCCATTTGTTCGGGCCGCAGCAGGCCGCATGCACACCCGGGTCGCCGACTCGTACCGACGGCAAGCCGTTCGTAAGGACGTCGGGCGAGCCCGCGATCGCCGGCCCTACCACCGGATGCGGACACGCCGGACAGCCGTGCGCATCGGCTGGACACAACGACAGATCTGAGACGCGTGCTTGCGGCGGCATAGTTAGTTCAACAGGATAAGGGCGGCCTTTTCAGTCATGGTGCCGCCAGCCTGAAGGAGCATGTTTCCGCCGGCCTTGATTTCCACGTTGGCCGACGCCTGGATCTTGTAGTTCGTACCGGCTTTGCAAGTCGTCGCTTGCTGGCTGTCCGTCTCGATGTTCTTCGCCTCGATGCGGACTTTCTCCTTCGCTTTGATCAGGATGTCGCCGGTCTTGCTCTCGATCGTGATCTTCTTTTCTTGGGTGTTGATGAGGATGTAGTTCTCCTCTTTCCCGTCGTAGATCTCGATCTTGGTAGGCTGATTTCCGGCGTCGTTCAGCACGATGCGGTGTTTGCATCCCGACATCATCGTGACGCGCGGATTCGACGCGTTGTCGTTGAAGATCAGCTCGTGATTGGCACGGCTGCTGAACGCGCGGATGTCGTTCTTTTTCGGGTCCGCCTGGCCGCGATAGTCGGCGTGATCTTTGTTGAAACGCTGAGTCGGCGACGTGGCGTCTTTGTTGGCCAGCGACGGCTTGTCGACACCGTTCCACATGGTGCCGACGATGACCGACTGGTTGATGTCGCCATCGACGCAGCAGACCAGGACCTCGTCGTCCTTCTCGGGTAGCGAGAACATGCCGCGGCCACCCTTGCCGGCGCCGAACGTGCTGATGCGGCACCAGAACGAGTCTTCTTCCTGGCCCGAGCCTGCCGATCCGCCCAGCGTCGCAAACTTGATTTTGACGCGGTAGTCGCCCTTGGGGTCGACATTGTCGGTGACGATGCCGATGCGGATATTCGCCTGATTGGCGCCGGAGACTTGGCCGGCTTTGGACGTTCTATCGTGCCTGAACATCGGAGCTCCTACGCTTCCCTGCGAACTGGCTAATGCTTGGGCGCCGCTTCCGGCGCAAACTCAAGAAAACCCCCATGACACTTTACTCGGTTGCCTAGGGGCTCGGCAATGCCCTTCCTTCCGTCGAAGCCGGGCGCCTGCCAGGCGCCGTGATGTGGCCTGACACAGCGCGAGCGCAACGGGCTATAATCACGCATGCCCTTCCAACCCCAGGCTGGCGAGAGCGTCCTCTTCCCGGCTCCGTTTGTGCCCACAGAACACCAGAAGCTGGTGATCACCAACAAGCGCGTGCTGCAGTTCGCCGCGGACTAAACCCCTCGTCGATAAACGCGATTCCCTGTTTCCCTGGAACGGTGACAGCGACGGCAGCGCAGGGAATAGGTCCGCACTGCCTGGGGACGGCGCGGCAATACTCGGGCACGCTGGGGCGCATCGGTCGCTGGGAGCGTGCTTGCGCCGGGTTGGCAGGTAGCGGCCAGGCCTGGTGGCCAGCGGCGGCAAAAGCGGTCGGCCGGGGCTACATGAAGCGATAGCGATCCGTCTTGGCCTGCGTCGGTGCGCTCTTGGGCGCCACATCGTCGCGGGCCTTGGCGCTGGTCTTGCTGCTAGACGGGCTCGGCGCTGGGCTGGATGGGCTGCTCCGTTGCACCACATCATCGGCGGCCTTGCCCGGGGTCTTGCTGGTCGGCTGCGGAGGGCTGGGCGCTGCCGACTTGCTGCTGCCGCTGACTCGCGGCACGACGTCATCCGCCTGCTTGCCGGCCGAGGCCATGGTTCCGACGCTGTTGCGTGGCGCCGCCCCGGCGATCCCGGGGGCCCGTGGCCCGACGTCATCCGCCTGCTTGCCGGCCGACGCCGTGGTGCCGACGCCTCCGCGCGGCGCCGTTCCTGCGGCCCAGCTGCTGGTCTGGGGAACCGTTACCACGGTACCGCTACCCGGCGTCGATGTCGCGGTGGGTTTGGCGCCCCCCGAGCTCTTGCCGCCCATGCTGCCAGAGGCCGAAAGCGGGCTGCCCGACTGGCTGCCGGACTTGGGCGCAGAAGTGGCGGGTGGGCTGGTCCCTCCCGGGGTTCCCGTCGTCGAGCCGCCGGTCTTGGGTCCACCGAACAGCCAGTTGCCAACGTTCGCGGCGGTGCCCTGCAGCCAGTTCCCGGCGGTCTGCGCGGTGTTCTGCACCCACTCGCCGGTGTTGTGCATCAAGGTACCGGCCTTGTCCTGCACCCACTGGTTCGCGTTTTGGCCAAATTCCTGGGCCTTGTGCACCGTTTGATTGATGACCTGAGCGGTATTGCGGATGCCTTGGTCGATATCGACGTGATGGCCGAATACGTTTAGGTCAAGCTGGCCTTCAGAGAGGTTGACATAGGCGCCTAGCCCCTTTTCGCCACCGATATCAATGCTGGCGGATTTTTTATCCCAGTTGATATCGCTAGAAAACGGGATGGAATTGGCCTTCTTGGGGGCCGTATCTTGCTGTCTAGAATTCTGATCTTTCAGGAATTGTAGTGTGTCGGGATTCTGATCAAAACGATGCCATTTGTCTAGGTTCTCCGCCGGGTCATTGCTGGTGAAGACATCTCCCGATTTTCGTTCTATGTTATTGTCGTAATACTTCGCAATTTCAAATGGGTTGCCGCCGGTCATGGCAATATTGATCAATGCGCCGACGGGGCTATTTACATTTACCAAGGGCAGACCCAGGTCGACATTCGAGGTGCTGTTCGAAACGTCGACGCCCAGCGCCTCTAGCGTCGCGCGCTCCTGCGGTGTCATTGCCATATCGACCCCGACGATATTCACGTCGGTATAGCCCTTTTGGTACAGCTCAAGCGCGGTAAAGAAGGCAGGCTGGCCGCCGCCACTATGTGCATCAATGGTGATGGGATCGTTCTTCCCGGGGGGCGTCCCGTGCTCGGGTGACAATACTGCGTTTACCCCATCCGAGCCCATCTCTTTGGCTGAATCATAGTTTCCCGGAAGAAGCCCAAATATCGGAGAATCGGTTTTCCCATAGTCAATGTCGTATTTTAAATTCCCATTGGCGTCGTGCACAAGATTCCCTTTGGAATCACGGGCCGGCACCAGCTCCACCTGATTGCCCATATTGGCGTATGACAGCACGGCGTACGCATCCAGGGCGTTATCTAAGAGCCCTTTGGAGTTACTGCCAGACTGCTGAGTTCCGTCATTGGCCGTATATGTATGCTGAGTTCCGTCATAGGCCGTAAACGACCCCGCGTGGGGATCGATGTTTTGGGCGATCTCTTGAGCGGGGCCTTGGTTGGTCGCTACGCCGCCGAAGAACGTGACATGCGATGCCTGGGGGTTGGCGGCACCGGTGCTCTGCCCGCTGGCGACCACCGCGGGAGGGGGGGCGTCATACATGCCGACAAACGGCGCCGCCGTCGCGGTACTGGTGCCCGCACTATGGCCCTGGGCTACTACCGGGCCGTCGCCCTGCGGCGCGCTGGGGTCGCTCGTCGGGCTAACACTGGTAGAGCCTGCTGCGGCGACGCTGTCAAACGGTGATGGCTCGGAGTCCTTTGGACGTCTTTGGTGTCGGGATCCCATGTTCGCCCCTTCCGCTGGCAGTTCGCTCTTTTTTAGTATTCGGCAGTACTGGTCGTCTGGGTGTGTGCGGAGATCCCCACCCAAGGCTGCCGCGAGCCGTCTTTGGACATGGTCACTAAGCCGACGTTGCAGGCGGTGGGACTGTCGCCGGGCTACCTGGGCCGACTGCGGGCGGGGCCTGGCCATCCCAGCCCCATGTTGTGCGCCGCGCTCTTTCTTTGGGCCGACGACCCCGCCCGGCTTGACGATCGCTCTGGCTGAATCGACCCACCGCAGCCCCAGGCAAGAGGCCCATTACATGAACCCGATCGCCGACATCCTATCCCGCGAGCCGAGAAGACCCCGTCGCACATCCGCCGCCAGCAAGGCCCGCTGGGGATCGCAACGGCCGCGCGC
>DAORCZ010000093.1:0-3834 GCA_035345735.1 Pseudomonadota bacterium
CCCGCCGTGATCTCGGCTGATCCCGAGCACCGCGGCCGCTTCCTTAAGCTGATGTCGCACCTGCCGCACGAGGTCGTCTACATCGCCAAAGGCGGCACCGAAGTCGCGCCCTATCGCCTAGAGCGCCTGCATCGTCTGGTGCGTCGGGCCCTCTTGCAGAGCACGGTGTTTCTGGTCGTGTCGTCGCCGGAAGACGGCGAGTCCGAGTCGCTGCGCCGGGCCGAGATGGTCGAGCGCATGCTGCGCGATCGCCAGGTCGACGGGGCCAAGATCCGTCGCTGGCTCTATGCCTATCCCGCGGCCAAGAGCGACATCGATCGCGCCGCCGACCTGCCCGGTCTGGGCGAGACCCGCGATCTGTTTCGCGGTGTGTGGGTCTTCCGCGCCGACTGCTAGCTCTGTGCGGAACCGCCGAGCGACCGCGAGCGGCCTACTCTTGGCACAGACAGGGCTCGCTCTGCTGTGCGGCGAGCAGCTTCTCGACGAAGGGCAGGTAGTAGCTCGACTCTTGTCGCGCTTCCAGCTCCCCGCCCTCGACGGCCTGCTCCAGCGCCCGCTTCAGATCGCCGATCAGGCGCGAGGGTGGCAGGGCAAAGTGCTCCATGATCGCGTTGCCGACGCCGCTGGGCAGGATCGGCAGCTCGGCATCGGCGCGTCGCAGATCCGAAAGCCGCAGCGATAGGCGATCGATGTTCTCAAGCCCCTCTTGTCGTCGTCCCGGGCGCCGCGAGGTGATGTCGGCGCGTGACAGGTCGAGGAGATCGGGCAGGTACTCGCCCATCTCGCGCGTGAAGCGCCGCACCGCCGAGTCAGTCCATGACTCAAGGTACGAGTTCGGGCGCAGGTGATGCAGGATCAGAAAACGCAGCGTGCGCCGCGTCGGTCCGTCGAAGCCCAGGCGGCGGCTGACGTCCTCGAACAGGCGCGCTCCGACTTCGGAGTGGCGATGGAAGCAGACCTTGCCGTCGGGAGAGATGCTGCGCGTCTTGACCTTGCCGATGTCGTGCAGCAGCGCCGCCCAGCGCACCGCCGGCCGTCGCTCGGCCTGCCAGACCACCTGCTTGGTGTGCTCCCAGACGTCTTTGTGCCGTCGTCCTGCCTCCTGTGAAAAGTTCACGGTGGCATCGAGCTCAGGCAGGCAGGCGCGCAGCGCTCCGGTCTCCTGCAGCCACTGCAGCCCGGCGGGCGCTCCCGGCAAGAGGATCATCGCCTCCAGCCCGTCGCGCACCGTCGCGGGGGCAAGCTGACCGCGCTCTAGCTGCGGCGCTTGTTCCTGCGCTGCCTGGCACAGATCGCTGTACGAAGACAGCTTGCGCAGCGTCAGCCAGCGCTCGGGCTGAGCCGAGAAGACCTGGCTGACTCGCAGCACCCAGGTGGGATCGTTTTTCTGTCGAAGCGAAGCAATTTCCGAGATGGGATCAGCAACCGTCATGACAGGGCAGAGGGCGAGCAGGCTACGCGGCCCGCCGCCCCGCCGTCAACCCTTCCGCGCAACCCGCGGTGGACTACGAATTCTTCTCGGAAACGATGACGCAGTGGATCGTGTTGTCGTCGCGCGGGTGGATGGCGGTCACGGTAAAGCCGGTCTCGGCGAGCATCTTCTGATACAGCGACAGCGGCTTATAGACGTTGAGGCCGAAGTCGTCGTAGGGCAGGTAGCTGTGCTCCCACGACAGCGCCAGATCGGGGTTCTGATCGGCGAGCGGTTCGCAAATCACCAACCGGCCTCCCGGCTGCAGCGAGCGATGCGCTTTCTGCAAGAGCGCCCGGCAGAGCTCAGGCGGCCAGTCGGCGAGCACGCGCGAGAACATCACCATGTCGTAGCCGACGGGCAGATCGTCGTAACGGAAGTCGCCCGGCACGCCGAGCACGCGATCGCTGGCCCCGAGGCGCGCCGCCGTCTCGCGCAGCATGTCGACCGGCGTCGGCAGGTTGAACACCGTGATGTTGAGCTGAGGGAAGTCGCGCCACAGCTCCATGGCCATCGTGCCGTCGCCCCCTCCGACATCGAGAAGCTGGCGCACCGAGCTGTAATCAACGTGGCGACGCAGCACCGTCAGCGTGACCAGCGCGGTGTTGCGCATCCACTCGTGCAAGAGCGCAATGTCGGCCGGCGCGGTCGGCGGATAGCGCACCGCGTACTCGACCGGCACGCCGCGCAGCGTCGGATACAGCGCCTGGGCCATCGAGGCGCGGTAGTAGCGCAGGAACTCGCGATAGAAGTAGCTGGCGTGATTGCCAGCCGCGAACATCCGCGCGATCGCTGGCGAAAGTCGGAAGCGTCGCGTTGCGGCGTCGGCGTTTCCGTCGGCAGACGCAGGCGCATCGGCGGAAAGCAGGCCAGCCAGGGTCAGCGCATGCAGCCACTTGCGGCCGCGATGGCGATCGAGGTGCAGCCAGGTCGTGATCTCATCCGCGGTGCGCGGTCCCGACAGAAACAGCGACGGCAGATCGAAGTCGATGAGCGACGTGAACAGCACATAGCGCGCTCCACCCGACAGGATCTGATAGAAGGTGTCCTCGACCTGGCCGGGCGATAACGTCGCACCCGCCGCGTCAATCACCGACGGACCGACGACCACCTGGCCAGGGTAGCTGGCCGAAGGCGGAGCATGCGAGTGCCCCGCATGGTCATGCGCCACAGACGGCGACGCGGCGGCAGCGGTCTCGTCCTGGGTAGTCAGCGACGGCGATGGAGGGGGGGGGAGAGGGGACTGATTTTCGTCTTTCGACACGGGGGTATTTTATCGCAAGACTCTGCCCAATGGACAAAAGCCCGCCGCAGAAGACGCAGCCGACAAACCGCCCGCCCGAGACCTTACCGGACGATCGTGCGGCAGGGCCGACGCGGGGCTCTGGGCTGGGGGCGCCTTCGGCCCGTTCTCCGTCGGAGGATGCGGTCGTTCCGGGGGCGCTGCCGATCGATAGTCTGCTGCCGCAGATTCGGGCCGCGCTGTCCGCACAAGCGGAGCGGGCCGCCTTGGTCCTGGAAGCCCCGCCGGGAGCCGGTAAGACCACCCGCGTGCCCTGGCTGCTGATGGAGGAGCTGGTCGGAGCGGCCGGACCGACGGAGGTCGTGGTCTTGGAGCCGCGTCGTCTGGCAGCGCACCTGTCGGCAGCCCGGGTGGCGGAAGAGCACGGCGAGGCGCTGGGCGAGCGGGTCGGGGTCCAGATGCGCTTTGCCAGCATCGTCGGTCCGCGCACCCGCCTGCGCTATGTCACCGAGGGGGTGCTGCTGCGTCAGCTCCAGCGCGATCCCCTGCTGTCCCAGGTTCGCGCCGTGGTCCTCGACGAACTTCACGAGCGCCACATCATCACCGATCTGGCGCTGTCGCTTTTGCGTCGCCTGCAGCTAGGACCGCGGCCCGATCTGATGCTGGTGGCGATGTCGGCCACCCTGCACGGCGAGCGTGTCGCGGAGTTCCTGGGCGGCTGTCCGCTCCTGCGATCGGAGGGAAGGACGTTTCCCGTCGAGATCAGCTATCAGCCGGGCGAGCCTGATGAGCCGCTGTGGTTGAAAGTGCGCGCCGCGCTGCGCGGTCTTTTGGCGGGCGAGGCCCGCCAGTCGCCGAGTGAGGGGCTGGGGGATGTGCTGGTTTTTCTCCCCGGTGCCGCCGAGATCCGTCGCTGTCAGAGTGAGCTCGCCGAGCTAGCCAGCGAGCGCAGCCTGGACATCCTGCCCCTCCACGGCGACCTGCCTTTCGAAGATCAGCGACGGGCGGTTGCCTCGCGGCGAGGCAGCGGTGGGGTCCTTCGCGGTCGCCGCAAGGTGATCCTGGCGACCAATGTCGCCGAGACCTCGCTGACCATCGATGGCGTGACGACGGTGATCGA
>DAORCZ010000093.1:3934-14520 GCA_035345735.1 Pseudomonadota bacterium
TGCCCGAGTCGCTGCCGTTTTTGGATGCGCCGCCGCCCGCTGCGCTGGAGAGTGCGCGCAAGCTGCTGCGTCGGCTGGGGGCGCTGAGCGAGACCGGGGGCCTCAGTCCGCTGGGACGGGGGCTGGCCTCTCTGCCGCTGCATCCTCGGCTGGCCCGCCTAGTGCTCGCCGCGGCCGAGCGGGGTCTGCTGGAGGATGGCGCAACGCTGGCCGCGCTGCTGGCCGAGCGCGATCCCCGCCTGTCGCGATCGAGCCTGCCGGGCCGGGGTGGCACCGGGGCTCGCTCGGGGGCCTCGGCCGATACCCTGGGGCCGTCGGATCTGCTGCATCTTTTGGATCTGCAGGACGAAGCGCGACGGCGACGGTTCGATCGTGCGGCGCTCCAGCGCATCGACGGTGGGCTAGATGCCGATGTCGTCCAGCGCATCGAGCGAGCCAGTCGACAGATCGGTCAGACCGCGGAGGCGATCGTCCGGGCCGCCGGCGCCGCCCCCGGAAAGCCGTCACCTGCTCGGCCTCGGCTGGATGCCGCAGCGCGTGAGCAAGCACTGCTTGTGGCGATCTTGCAGGCCTATCCCGATCGCGTGGCGCGACGACGCGGGCGCCCCGGACCGCTGCCCGGGGGCGAGACCATCGAGCTAGCGATGGCGGCCGGCGGAGCGGCGGTGCTGTCTGAAAACAGCGTGGTGCGGGCCGACGATCTCTTGGTGGTCGTCGATGTCGAGGATCGCAGCGGGGGTCTCGCCGCACGCGGACCGACCGGGCCGGGGCAGTCCATCGGGGCAGGCAGTCGCGTCATCGTGCGCTTGGCGAGCGCGATTCGCGCCGACTGGCTCCTCGATTTGCCGGGGGCTCCGCTCAGCGAGACGCAGGAAGTGCTGTGGAACGATGCCAGCGAGCGGGTCGATGTCGTCGAGCGCATGCTCTACGAGGGGCTGATTCTCGACGAGCAACGCCGGCCTGCCCGGGGGGAGAGCGAAGCCGAGATCGCGCTCCTCGCCGGGCGGGTACAAGCCGGCCGCTACGCCGCCTTCGCCGATGGTGAGTCGCTACCCCACTTCCTGGCCAAGCTCGCCGCGATCAAGACACACGCCCCCGAGCTAGGGTTGGCTCCGCCCAACGAGGAACAGCTTCAGGCCGTGGTGCACACGCTGTGTCGGGGCCACCGCAGCCTGTCGGAGCTTGCGTCCCTCTCGCTGTGTGATGCGCTGCTGGCCGCCTTGGAGGCAACGGCGAACCCGGGCGAGCGCCGATCGCTGCGCGGGGAGCTGGCGCGGCTGGCTCCTGATTCGCTGGTGCTGCCGGGGGGGCGACGGCTGCGCATTCACTACGAGCCAGATCGACCGCCCTGGGTCGCCTCGCGCCTGCAGGACTTTTTTGGCCTGCGCGAGGGTCCGCGCGTCTTCGCGGGGCGTGTGCCGCTGGTGCTGCAGCTTCTGGCCCCCAACCAGCGGCCGGTGCAGGTGACAACCGATCTGGCCGGCTTCTGGCAGCGTCACTATCCCGCCCTGCGTCGCGAACTAGGCCGTCGCTATCCCCGCCACGCTTGGCCCGAAGATCCGCTGCAGTAGCGCCGTTTTGGCGAACGTGCGGCGATTTTCGCAGTCGCCACGCGACCCTGCAAAATCCGCGGGAACCTGCGGGTACGATCGAAGTCAAAGAGGCTGATGCGCAACTACTGGCTGACCTGTGGTGCCTTGGCTCTGCTGGCGATCGCTCTGTTTGTCGCGCCGCTGCGGCTGATGCGACGGGCGCGGGCCGCGCAGCCGATCCCGGCGGTGACCCAGCCAGTTGCCCCGCCTGTGCCCGTGCGCGAGCCGCCCGCCAGCCCGGTCTCCATTCCGACGCCGGCGCCGGCTGCTGCATCCGCGCCCGCGCCTCTGCTGATCGACTTTGGCGGCGACGAGGCGGAAGCCGATGCCGAAGAGACGGTGCAGGGAAACGAGCCGCCCCCGCTCAGCGAAGCCGACGCCGCGACGGCAAAGAAGAACCTGGAGTGGGCGATGCGGGGCCTCTTGCCGGAGATCAACGGTTGCTACAAGCAGGCTCTGACCCGCGATCCCGCGCTGCGCGGCGATCTGAACATCGAGATGACGCTGGTTCCCGCGTCGGACAGTAGCTGGGCCAAGGTGGAGGATGCGGTGATCGCCGACAACGCGCTGCAGTCCCCCCTCCTGGAACAGTGCGTGCTTTTGGCTGTCACCAAGCTGCGCATGCAGAAGCCTGCTGGGCGGCTGTACATCACCTATCCCCTGCACCTGCAGCCCGGGGGCGATGCCTCGTCCGCTGCCAAGACAAACCCCAGCAGCGAGCCGGAGTTCGAAGTGGGCGAAGGGACGATTTCCGAAGGGGACGACGGCGACGATGACTAGGCGGGGTGGGGTAGGGCGGCGAGCCTAGCGTCCGCTTTTGAGCGACAGAACAGCGGATGTGGCAAGAGTGTGCATGGTCATCCCTTCCAGAAGAGGAGTAAACGGGATAACAACGCTCTCTGCCGCGTGAACAAAATGGGAAACGGGTCGCACGATCAACGGCACGAGAGCCGGGGCCAAGACCGGGCAGCACTGGACGCGAAGGCGCGAGGGCGGCATGTATAGCCGGCTGTGGCAGTGGCCGGCTCGCGATCCACACTTTGTCGGGCGCAGCGTCGAGCTGGGTCGGCTGCACGGGCTGCTCGATGTCTCGCGGCGGGTGCTCGTGCTGGGACCCGCGGGGCTCGGCAAGCGGTCGCTCATCGTCGAATACGGGCATCGCTTCGCCGCCTGCTATGGCCCGTATGGTGGTGCGCTGCAGGCCGCTTCGGCCGGTCAGATCGTGGCGCCGCCCCCTTCTCATATGACGACCGGGCTGGTGCTGGTTACCGACGGAGAGCCCGCGGCTGGTGACGCGCCTTCCCCCGCTCTGCTTACGACCTTGCGGCGGTTCGATCGATCGGCCCCAGCGGCTTACCTCGTCGCCGCGACAGCCTCCGAGGAACTGGCGCACACCGTCGAGCGCGAGGGCTTCTTGGTCCTCTCGCTGCCCCCGCTTCCAGACGAAGACGGGCTGGCCCTGCTGATTGCCTGCAGCGATCGCCACCAGGCCGATCCGCTGGAGCGGCAGGCGGCGCGCACCCTCGTGGCACAAGCCGCTGGCCGACCCGCGCGGCTGCGTCATCTCGCCAACTTAGCGCGTACCGAGGACCTGTCGTGGAGCGAGTGTCTGCGACGGGATCTGATATAGTCAGCCGGATGTTTTCTAGCGTGCTGTTCGGGCTCTTGGCTAGCGCGCCGCTCCTCTCGCGGCCGGCGCTGTTTCGGCCCCGCTATGGCTCGTTCCCGCTGCTGCTTTTGGGCATTTGCCTGCTGTGGGTCGTGCTCTTGCGCTACGCCCTGCCGGGCTTTCGCCGTCGCGCCACGCTGGCAGCGCTGGCCCTGGTGGCGCTCTTGGTGCTGTCCTGGCTGCCCCGCGCCGCCGGCAAAAGCTGGGGGGCCCGCTTCCTGACACCGACGTACTACCGCCTGGTCATCCTGCCGACCACGGCGATCCAGGTGGCGATCCTGGGCTCGCTGCTGACGGCGCCGATTTGGGTTCCCTGGGGGCGTCGAGCCCGTCGCCGGCTGGAGGAATCCGCCGCACCCGAGACCGCTCCGTCATCCGTCGAGCCCGAGCCGACCAAGCCTGCAGAGCCTGTGACCCAATCGCCGACCGCGCTGGCCCGGACGTCGAGGCGCAGCACAACGGGGCCCGAGCGACCGCTTTCCACGCGACGTCTGCTGGCCCGCCGCGAGGTGATTGCCGCTGCCCCCTGGCTGTTGCCGGCTGCCGCGCTGTCCACCGCGACCTACGGCGCGCTGTTTGAGTCGCGACGGGTCGTGGTGCGTTATCTGCGCATCGCTATTCCCGGGCTACCACCATCGCTGACCGGCTTCCGCATCGGCCAGGTCACCGACATCCACATCGCCCACGACCTGACCCAGCTTCGCCACCTCGATCGCGCGCTTGGCCTGCTGGCCGATCAGGGGCTCGACATCCTGTGCGCGACTGGCGATCTCTGCGATGAGCCGAAGCTGTACCTGACCATGCTGCGCATGCTGGCCCAGGTTCCGACGCGCCTTGGCCACTTCGGCAGCATCGGCAACCACGAGCTGTTCATGGGCCTCGATGTCGTGCGCCGCGCCTACGATCGAGCGCCGGTGCAGCTCCTGGAAGAAGAGTCGGTGCGCCTCGGAGGCCTGCGCCTGGCGGCGATCGGCTATCCGACCCGGGGCCGCAGCCCACGGCTGTCGCTGGAAGATGTCCCGACGCAGCTCGACGAAGCCCTGCGCCAGCGCTCGGAGAGCGAAGGGACAGCGACCGTCCTGCTGGCGCATCACCCGCATTCCTTCACTCAGATTGGCGGCCGACGCATCGCGCTGACGTTATCGGGGCACACCCACGGCGGTCAGCTGGGCTATGGCGAAGGCTCCGCGATCGAGCGCGTATATCCCTACGCCCGCGGCCTGTATCGTCAGGCCGGCGAGGGGGCCGCGAGCTCGCAGCTCTTCGTCTCAAGTGGCCTCGGTCACTGGCTGCCCTGCCGCATCAACTGTCCCCCCGAAGCCGTCGTCATCGAGCTCCAGCCCGCCCCGCTGACCTAGCTGATGGCCCGGGCGAGGAGCGGCAGGCTGCGATCGTAGCGATACTGCGTGCCGCGGTGACCGTCGTCGAACTCCTCGTGCTGCACCGCGATGTCGGCCTGACGCAGGCGCGTCGCGAGGGCGCGAGCCGCGAAGTCGAGGAAGTATTCGTCGCGCAGCCCACCGTCGAGGTAGATGAGGCGCATGCCAGCCAGGGCTCGCCGATACGGCTCTTCTTGGCAGATCTCGACGGGATCGAAGCGCAGCCAGCGCGCAAAGACCGCCTCATCGACGATCCCGGTGTCCGGATCGAAGGCCAGTGCGAACCCCAGCGGCAGGCGTGGATCGGGGCTGTAGGCGGCACCTGAAGCCAGCACCGTCATCGGATCGAACAGCTCGCCGCCGCGCGGTCCCTTGCCCAGCGACAGCCACTTCTGCAGCAGCCCTTGCGGTCCACCATAGCGACGCGCCACGCGACAGAACGGCAGGATGATATGCGGCAGCGTGGTGCGAAACGCGCCATCGCCGGCGTGGCTGACCACCGCCCCAAATACCGTCGGATGGTTCATCGCCAGCCACAGCGCACCGATGCCCCCCGACGATCGGCCAATGACCCCGCGATGCGCCGCCAGCGCCCGCGTGCGATAGCGCTGATCGATCAGGGGCACCAGCTCGCGCACGATGTGATCTTCGTGTCGTCCTAGCAGCGGCGAGTTCACGTACTGGCTGCCGCCGAGCGCCGTGAAGCAGTCGGGCAGCACATAGATGCACTCGGCAAGCGGCGGCTCGCTGGCACTGCCGGCGTACAGGCGGGCCAGGCGCTCGTCGAAGGACTCGGCGAGCGGCGAGCGGGTCAGCTGCTGCCAGCCGGTGCTCGCGAAAGCGGACAGCATGTAGACGACGGGATAGCGTCGGCTCGGCTCGCGGTCGTAGCTCGGCGGCAGGATCACCGGCACCAGGCGCGTGTGCGGATCGCCATAGGCGTTGTCGCGCAGCGCCGCGCTCTCAACCGTCTCGTAAACGATGCGGCAGGGGCCCGCTTGAAGATGCGGCAAAGACTGGGGTTGTGAGGGGGTCGCCGAAGCAGTCGGCTGAGCAGGCAGGGGCAGCATGGGCTAGTCCTTGGCGTTTTTGGGCGCTGCCGCGCGTCGCAGGCGATCGTGGATCGACAGCCACAGATCGTCGGTCAGCGTCGCGGCCGAGTCAGCGGGATCGGCACCGGGCGGCGGCACCACGGCCAGGCTCGCCAGCCTCGGCCAGGCGTCATCCAGGCGGTGCAGCGCGGCGTACAGATCGGCGGCATAGCCCGCCGCATCGTCGGGCAGCTTTTCGACAACGGCGCACTCGGCCGACAGCACCGGCAGCTCGCGATGGGTCAGCAGCCCGCGCGGCGCCGGCAGGGCGCGCAGCGAGTCCAAAAGCGGCTCTGATAAAAACGACAGCGGCGTGCGCGGCGCATAGTGCCGACGCATCATCCCCGGCGAGGCCGGGTGGGCTTCATCGATCGCCAGGCTCCCCTCATCGCCGAGCGGCGAGTCAGGCAGCGCGAGGTCGGGCAGCAGCACCCGCAGGGCCGACAGCGGCGTCGCCCCCGGCCGCAAGAGCCGCGGCGGCGAGCAAGACAGATCAATCACCGTCGATTCAATGCCGTGCCGACACGGTCCCCCGTCGAGGATCAGCGGCACATCGGCGGCGCTTAAGCTGGCCGCGACGTGCTCGGCGCGGGTCGGCGAGATCCCCTGCGAGCGGTTGGCGCTCGGCGCAGCCAGCGGCAGGCCACAGACCTGCAAGAGCCGCAGGGCCAACGGATGGCTCGGAATGCGCAGCGCAATCGTCGACCGTCCCGCGCTCACCGCGGCCGGCACGTGCTCGGCGCGGGGCAGCACCAGCGTCAGCGGCCCCGGCCAGAAGTGCTGCGCTAGCCGCGTCGCGCTCTCGGGCCACGCCGACACCAGGGCCTGCGCCGCAGCGACGTCGGCGACATGGACGATCAGGGGATTCCACGAGGGACGGCCCTTGGCCTCGTAAATGCGCGTAATTGCAGCGAGCGACAGCGCATTGCCACCCAGGCCGTAGACCGTCTCCGTCGGAAACGCCACAACCTGATCGGCCAGCAGGCGCTCCCTGGCCTGCTGCAGGGCCGCCGCGTCCGCCGCGAGGATACGCGCCATCGAGGGCGCGCCGGCAGACGGCGACAGGGGCAGGGGCCGGGCCGACATCGCAGGCCGCTAGGGCTCGCGCCGGCCGGCTCGCAAGAGCGTCGCGGCTTCCTTGGCGTGGTAGGTCAGGATCATGTCGGCGCCGGCCCGTCGGATCGACAGCAGCACCTCCAGCATCGCGCGGTCGTGATCCAGCCAGCCGCGCTCGGCAGCCGCCTTCAGCATCGCGTACTCGCCCGAGACGTTGTAGGCGGCGATCGGCAGGTCACAGTCGTCGCGCACCCGCGCAATCACATCGAGATACGACAGCGCCGGCTTGATCATCACCACATCGGCGCCCTCGCCGACATCCAGCGTTACCTCGCGCAGCGCCTCGTGGCCGTTGGCGGGGTCCATCTGGTAGCTCTTGCGATGGCCAAAGCCAGCGTTGGTGCCGGCTGCCTGACGGAACGGGCCGTAGAAGCAGCTCGCGTACTTCGCGGAGTAGGCCATGATGCCGATGTGCTCGAAGCCCGCCTCGTCGAGCGCTTCGCGACAGGCGGTGACAAAGCCGTCCATCATCCCCGACGGCGCGACCATATCGGCCCCCGCCTTGGCCTGCGAGACGACGACTCGCCCCAGGTTTTCCAGCGTCGCGTCGTTGTCGACATCCGGCCAGCCGTTTTCAGGCATCACCACGCCGCAGTGTCCGTGCGTCGTGTACTCGTCGAAGCAGGCGTCGATGATGACCACCAGCTCGGGACAGGCCCGCTTAATCGCTCGCGTCGCCTGCTGCACCAAGCCGTTTTCGTTCCAGGCCTCGCTGCCGACCGCATCCTTGCGCTTCTCGTCGGGCACGCCGAAAAGGATGACGCCGGGAATCCCCAGCTCCTGGCAGCGCTTGGCCTCTTCCACCGCCTGATCCACCGAGACCTGATCCTGGCCCGGCAGCGACGAGATCGGTCGGCGCGTGTCTTTGCCGGGGCAGACGAACAGCGGATAGATCAGGTTGTCGACCGACAGGTTGGTTTCACGCACCATCCGTCGCAGCCCGTCGCTGCGCCGCATGCGCCGTGGGCGATATTCGGGAAATTGCATGGCTTCGTTCTTCGCTATTCGTTTTTGCGATTTAGTTCTTGCTGCGGCCGCCGGCCTTGGCGACCGAGCGACCGCTGGGCGTGCCTTCGACGCGGGCCAGGAACTTGCTCAACATGGCGTGGAAGGCGTCGGGCTGATCCCAGTGCGGCCAGTGCTTGCTGCCCTCGATGTAGTCGAAGGAAAAGTCCGACAGGCCATTGAACCCGGCCTGCGTCAGCGAGGCCTGCACCTGCGCCGGATCGCTCTTGCCGCCCGTCATCACCGGGCTGGCCATGGCGTGCACCGGCACCTTCAGCTCGGCGATGTGCTCGGCCAGATCGTCGCGCTCGCACGCGAAGTCGAGGTAGCCCATCAGCGTCTTGGGCGCCACGCGCACCGCCGATGCCACGATCTTGTCGAGCTGACCCGCATCGTGCGTACCCGGTGCAAAGAACTCACGCAGGGCCGCTGCTGCATTGCTGTTCAGCTTGCCGCGCAGCTTGGCTCGCGCGTCGCGCGGGATGGGGTAGGGATCGACCAACGAATCCACCATCACCACCGAGCGCACGACGGTCTTGTCGGCCAGCGCAACGTAGCCGGCGATCACCGCGCCTAGCGAGTGGCCGACGATGGTGGCGGGGGCCAACCCCTCGTTGTTGAGGATCAGCGCGATCTCGCGGCCGATATCGACGAGGTCGATGCCCTGCGGCGGCACCGGCGAAGAGCCATGGCCGGGCAGATCGACGAGCACGACGGTGTGCGTCTTCTCTAGGCGCTGCGCCTCTTCAACCCACGACGACAGATCACCGCCCAGGCCGTGTAGAAACACCACCGCCGGGCCCTTGCCGATGCGCAGATAGTGCATCTTGCTTACCGGCTTGGGCACACCCCGGTGGTGCCCGCTATGGCTCTTTTCGGTCGCGGCTGCCGGGGCGCCCCCGGTCTTGGCGGCGGACTTGCCCGCTGCCGGGCCGATCGCAACGAGCGGGAGGCTCAGTGCTGCGCACAGCGCCGCGCGCGAGAGGAACTGCCGGACTGCCGAATTTTTTCCTGAGGACCGTCGGAGCGTGTTCATGCGCGCAGCCTACTCCAGGGCTGGTACGGAAGAACACCCCTTTGTGTGGTCGGGTGTGGGCGCTTCGGGCGGGCCTAGCCGAGGACGTGCAGCGCGCTGCGGGTCCGCACGTTTCGCTCCAGCTCGTCGAGCTTGCGCGTCGTATCGTGGGTTACGGCGTCGGGGCGCGGCTGTGCGGAGAGCAAGAGCTTGACCTGCTCGCCTAGAAAGCGAGCTTCGGCAAGCTCGCCGGCTTCGAGGTGCTGCTGGGCTTCGCTGAGCACGCGCTCGCAAAGCTCTCCGTCCGCGGCCCAGGCGGCGCAGGCGTGCTCGATGGCGCGCTCGGGGCAGGCGCGGGCTGCTTGCATCAGTCGGCTCGCGCGCAGCGGACCATGCCAGGTTGCCGCCGCCGCCTGCAGGGCCGCGTGCTCAGCCCCCGAGAGCTGTCCAGCCGCCTGATAAAGTGCTGCGAGCAGCGCCCAGGCCGGGCCGGCCTGCGGATCGATTGCCACCGCCCGCTGAAGCTCGCTCTGCGCCGTCGCATCGTCGTCTTCCTCGTAGGCGATCTCGGCCGACTCCAGCAGGTACAGGGCGGAGCCGGGATCCAGACGCAGCCCTTGGCGAGCCCGCTTCTTGCGCACGCTCAGCGACAGCTCGTCCTCGGTGAAGACCTCGCGGAACTCGCCATCGCGATCGACGACCAGCGCCTCGCGAGCCAGCGTGGCATCGATGAAGGCCTCGATGCGGCTGCCAGCAACGATGGGATCGGGCGCGCCCTCATCGGCCAGCAGGATGCGTCCTTCCCCGTCGAGCCAGAGCGCTCCATCGGCCGTCTCGCCAATGTGCCACAGTCGACGCTCCGGCGGGCTGTCGGATACCCGCTTGATCTCTTCGGCTGAAAAGAGGACCTGCGCTTCGTGGAACAGCGTGGCGCCGTTAAACGAGCGCAGAAACTCGCGGTACTCGATGGGAAACGGGCCCTCGCCCCGGGTTGCAAGCGCTTGCAGAGCGCTCTCCGCGGCGGGACGCGCCAGGAAATGGACACCGGCGGCGTAGCGGCCAACTGCCGCCCGCAGCCCCTCGAAGAAGGCCATGGGGATTTACTTGACGGTGCAGGGGGTAGAGAGGCGGGCGCGCTTCTCAGCGTCGCGCAGCATCTTGACGATCGGGGTGCCGGGCTTCTGATTGGCCGGCGCCACGCGGAAGGCGTAACACAGCACCTCGGCGCAGTCGCGGTACTTCTTGCCTTTGAAGTAGTCCTCGCCCGCGGTGACCAGCTTGGCGCGCAGCTTGTCGGCGAACTCTTGACGGTACGAGCTATCCGGCGACATGGCGTCGAAGATCCGAACGGCAGACGAGAAGCCGTCGGAAGTGCCCTTGTCTAGCTCGGCGCTGCCTTGCTTGTACTTGCCCTCGTCTTCCGCTGCGCGGGCGGACTGGGCTCGCAGGCGAACCGCTTCTAGGCTCACTGGGTCGATCTCCAGGGCCGCCTCGGCGGCATCCTTGGCCTTCTGCCATTCCTGCTTGTTGAAGGCTTCCTTGGCGATGCGGACCTGATTTTCGGCTTCCTGCGTCTTGGCGGCGATGGCTTGTTCCACCACACCCTTGGGCGGCGCCGACGGCAGGATGAGCTTGATAATCCAGATCAGCCAGACCAGACCGGTGACACCCGCTAGGCCCAGAAAGGCGTTCTTGGTCTTGGCCGAGATCGGCGGGCCC
>DAORCZ010000094.1:0-14456 GCA_035345735.1 Pseudomonadota bacterium
TCTGCTGCTCTGTGTTCATGGCGGCGAACACGGCGAGCGAGCTGCCCGCTTGCTGCGCCGTCAGCCAGAAGACGACGGCGACCGAGCACAGCAGCCACACCGCGGCCATGTTGCCGTGGCGCGATGCGACTGCCGGTGGCTGATGCGTGCCATCGGTGTCAGCGCCATCGCTTTGTAGACGCGACAAGCTGAGCCGCAGCACGCCAGCACTCAGAAGCGATGCCATCGCAGCGCCGCCAAACAGCCACGCCCAGCCGCGCGCCGCATGCGCCCACTCTCCGTACAGCGCACCCGTCGCATAGCCGATGTTGGCCGCAAGGTAATGCCAGAGGAAGCCGCGCTCGCGCGCTTGCTCATCGTCGCCCATGGCTCGCGCGATCAGCACATGCAAGCCTGGACGGAACAGGCTGTGTCCGACGACCATCAGCCCGAGTGCAGGCCAGAACGGCAACGCGCGATCCAGAGCGAGAGCGGCATACGCTAGGGCCAGCAGCAACGCTCCCAGCGTCGTCGCCAGCCGCACGCCAAGCCTGCGGTCGGCGAGCCACCCGCCGGGAAGCCCGCCCAGATACGACAGCGCCTGCACGACGGCGAGCACCATCAGTGCGGTGGGCGTGGGCAGCGCCTGCCGCTCCAGCGCGTACGGCACAAACATCGGCAGCATCGCCAGGAACGCAAACCGCTCACACGCTTGCACCGCGCAGAGCAAGACCAAAGACCACCGATGAGAAGCAGAAGAAGAAACGGGACTCGAGATCATGGAAGGCTCCAAGCGCAGTTGCGTTTATGAAGCCCCGCGAATACTGTGCGCCGCAGTTCCACGGGGTGTAGACCCACTTCGGGGAACCTGGCCTCCGTCGTCTGACCACGACGGGGGCCGTTTTGTGTCTGCGCTATCTGCCGTTGGTGTTGGCCACGGAGCGAGCAGCGCGCGAGTAGTAGCGCTCGAAGCGACCATCCAATAGCTGCTGCACCTGCGCCGGCCACCAGCGGGCATGGCCTTTTGGTGTCACATAGCCGGCATCGGTCAGCACCTTCGCCAGCGTTGGGCATCCGGGTCGTTGGAAGGGTTCATCGTGCCCCGCAGCCGCATGCTCGTGCTGCATGCGCTCGAA
Organism: Pseudomonadota bacterium; assembly: GCA_035345735.1. GTDB lineage: Bacteria > Myxococcota_A > Polyangia > Palsa-1104 > JAEUJZ01 > JAEUJZ01. Next base: position 1,116 of record DAORCZ010000094.1, read on the forward strand.
CATCGCTTCCAAAAATCGGCGCGGCGATAACACCTGGGTCTCTCGGCAGTACCGGAACAGCTTGCGCACGCTGCGCTCGGTGAATCCGCCACCCTTCAGAGGGATGAAGCCCAGCTCGTTTAGGATCGTCGCGATCTGCGCATGCGTGTGTCCGCGCGAGCGCAGCCGGAGCATCTCCTCCTTCACGTCCTCGTCGCTGTGAGGCCGCTCATTGTGCGGTCGGGGCTGAAGCTGGCTAAGCCGCAGGCGCAGGCTGTAGATCGTGTGCTTCGTCCAGCGCTTCGCCTGTGGCGGCACGACACCGGCAACATTCAGCCGCTTCGCTATCTCGCCGGTCGCGTCACCCGCCTCGACCCACGCTTGGATCTGCGCAATCACTGCCTGCTGCTTCTCATCATCGACCAGCACCTTCATGCGAGAGTTGTCGGGAGCGCGCACCGCACGCTTGCCATAGGGCACCTTGCCAAAGTGATAGCCGCTGCGGCGAATGTGCTGGATCGCTTCGCGCGTGCGCTCTCCGACGGCTTCGCGTTCCATCTGCGCGAACACCAGCAAGATGCTGATCAGCGCGCGACCCAGCGCAGAGTCCAGCCGAATCGCCTCACGAATCGCGACCAGCTCCTTCGCCCCGTCGCGAAAGTAGGTCTCATAGATCTCGCAGAAGTGACGGATCGATCTGCTCAACCTGTCGAACTTGACGACAACAAGAACGTCCGCGTCGCGTCGCAGTCTGCTCAGTGCATCAGCGAGCCCCGGCCGCTGCGACTTCCCTCCCGACAGCACGTCCTGATGGATCCCGAGCAGCCGCAGTCCATGCAACTCGCAGTACTGCCGAATCGCCCCCTGCTGCGCTTCCAGCGAAACTCCTTCGCTGGCCTGCATGTCGGTCGACACGCGCACGTAGCCGATCGCTGTGCGGACCAAATCGCTGCGATCCGTGGCCCCTTTTTCGTTCCGCGCTGTTGCTCCCTGTCGCTGCCTCTCCGCTGCCATGGTCATTCCCTCCGCTGTGGGTGATGTGTGTTCTTGGCGGAGAGACTTAATCGGGATTCACGAACCTGTCCAGCGTTTTTTTCGCCGCGACGGGAGGCGGTTAATTCACTGGCTGGGGTGGGCAGATGCTGAGGTCGGAATCAGGTGGGATGGATTACGGCGACAGTAGGCCGCGGTGAGAGTCGTGGGGAGATCGGTGGGACGCTTGAGAGGTCGCTGCCGACATTTCGGCCCATCCGAAGGGACATTACGCTTGGGGGGAAGCAGCGCGCTATTGGGCTCAGAGCCGCAGCGTATGACTTCCCTGGTGTGCTGCATTCGGCAGTGGCTCGCCGGGCTTGAGCGCATGCACAGGGGGCTGCGGCAGGCGGCCGGTGGGGATGGGTCTGACGCAGGCCGGGTTCTGCTTCACGTCGAGAGCGCTGACGGGAAGCCAGTCCCGAGAGTGGCCGGTCGATCGCGCGTCTGCCATGAATGAACGAACAAGCACGTGATGGACAGTGGCGGTCGTGCTGCGCAGAGACTGACGAAACGTCCCGCTCGGCTAGATCGGCGCGATATAGTCCGCCGCATGTCATCAGGCTCTACACGTCGGCCTAGAGGCCCATCCAGACCGAAGAAAGCAGACTCATCTGGGAAACCCCCGCGGGGCTCTGGCTCAGCTGGGGCGGCTCTGGCTGTACAGCCAGCGCCGCAGCGCGAGGCTGCGCTGCTTCGCGAGCACCAGCTCCTGCTGGCCAAGATCAAGCAGAAGCGAGGGGAACGCGCGCGGCTCGCTGAGCGCATCGAGGCGGCGATGGCCAGCGGACGGCGCGATGGGCTGCCGCTGTTTGAGGAACTGACTGCGCTGGATCGGCAAGTTCATGCGCTCTTTGCTGAGCTGCTGGCGCGCCAGAAACAGCCGCGCAAGACGCAAAAGATCGTGCGCGAGGCTTACGAGGTCTTGCAGGAGCTTGGACAGATCTCGCCAGCCTGGACGATGCCGAAGTCAGCCGACGACGCAGACCCGACGACCGACGAGCCACGCGGGCATGACTGGCAGCCATCGGGCGAGGATGAGATACCGCCGTGGGAGACGGGCGGAGCCACGGCCAAGCGTCCCGGGAATCAGGCCGGTGCGCAGTCCTTGCGTGGGCTCTTCCATCGTCTTGCGGATGCGCTGCATCCCGACAAGGTGCAAGACGAAGAACACAAAGCGCAGCGCACCGAGGTGATGAAAGAGCTGACGCAGGCCTATCAGGCCGGAGATCTGGCGCGGCTCATTGAGCTGGAGCGAGCTTGGCTGCTGGGGCTTCACGGCGAAGCACGGCGCGACGCCACGACCGACCCCGATTCGCCCGAGCACCGCTGCGCAGAGCTGGAAAATAGGAACCGCGCGCTTCGTCAGCAGCTTGCGGAGGAAAAGGCAGCTCTGCGGACCTTGCGTCGATCCCCGCAGGGCGAGTTTTTGGCGGAGCTGCGACGGATGGCTCCGGGGAAGAGCCGCATTGCCGACTCCGTGGATGCGTGGCTGGATGCGCTGCGCCAGCAGCGGGACGGTCTGCGCGAGCTTCTGAGCTTCGTGCGTTCGTATTCCGATGGCCAGATTGACATCGACACCTTCCAGCGCGGCCCGCGACCGGATGCGACGGATCGCGATGACGAGCTTGATGACCTCGTCATGGAGGAGGTGCTGGCCGCGCTGTCCGGCCCGCGTCGGCGCACCACGTCTTCCAGCCGCTCGCGCGGGCCGAGGCCACCGCGCAGCGAGCAGGAGGACTGGTTCTAGGCGGCCTGACTGGCGTTGCCCGGCTTCGATTCATTCTTCCCAGGAAGCGCACAGGCTGGCTGCGATTCCCGGCAGACGGATAGGATCTCCAGACGGGCGGTCCGCGCCTCGCCCGCGCTTGGGCGGCCTGGGGGGCGTCGGGATCCTGGCTGAGCGCGAGACCCCGCGATCGCGCGATTAAAAAAAGGGGGGCAAGCCCCCCTTTACCCCCCTTCTCTGCGAACCGGGCTCGCTGCCTCCTGGGGGAAGCAACCGGGCAGAGGGTACGAGGGTAAAAGGGTCAAGGGATAGACCTCGCAAGACGAAAACCGATGTTCTGGTTGCGGTTGGAGGGCGTGTCCCTGTAGCGGTTCGCGACCCGCGCGCTGACCGCCCCGCTGTCGTAGGAGCCCCCCCGTAGAACGCGGTACCCGCCCTGTTTAGGACCCGTGGGATCTAGCTTCTCGGCACCCGCATAGGAATCGGCATACCAGTCCCACACCCATTCCCAGACGTTCCCGCTTAGGTCGTGCAAAAACCAGCTATTGGCCTTTAGATTCGCCACTGGATGGGTTTCACTCTGTGAGTTCCCAGCATGCCAAGCCACGGCATCCAGATCGTTCGAGCCGGCGTATTCAAAGGGCTGATCCGCTCGCGCTGCATATTCCCACTCGGCCTCGGTCGGCAGGCGATACCCGGGACAGCGCGGGTCGAGCCAGCGCACGTCGGTCCCCTGGATCTGATAGCAAGGCGCTAGCCCTTCGCGTTCAGACAACTTATTGCAATAACGCACGGCATCAAACCAGCTTACCGATTCGACCGGACGCTCTGCGGAGTCAGGCTTGTCTTTGAAGTGCGAAGGGTTTTCGCCCATCACGGCTTGATACTGCGCTTGCGTGACCTCGGTTCCAGATAGCGCGAAGGGACGCAATATCTTCACAACGCGTGGGGGCTTTTCGTCATCAACCTTCGTGCTGCCCATCACGAACGCGCCCGCGGGCAGGTGCAGCATCTTCGGGCGCAGGGGGGCGCTGACCTGCGCAGGTTCCTCGATGGTGCGCTGCTTCGGCACCGCCTCCACGCTGCGCTGATACAGAACGTACACGGGGCCCAGTACCGTCAGCAGAAGCAGCACGGCTCCGGCGACCCGCGAGGGCCAGGTCCACCACGGCGGCGGCGGCATCAACGCTGATTCAGAAGGCATGCCTCGCACTGTATCGCGAGCGGCACCCTAAAAAAATGGCCCGGTGACCACCCGCTGGGGGCCGTCGCCGAGCCGGTTTGCTTTGGCCGGGGCCTCAGCGGATCGCCGAGGTCGGCGCGGGGCGCGGACTGGTCAGCACCTGGGGACTGGCGCCGCGATCCGTAGACCGGGCGCAGCGGCCCCTCGCACCAAGCCCGGTGGGGGCTTTCGCCTCCCCGATGGGCTGTCGCTGGCTGTGCTCAGCTCGCAAGACGAAAACCGATGTTCTGGTTGCGGTTGGAGGGCGTGTTCCTGTTGCGGTTCGCGACCCGCGCGTTGTCCGCCTCGTTGTCGTAGGAGCCCCCCCGTAGAACGCGGTTCTCGCCCTCTGTCGTCCGCACCCGGCCCGCTTGCCGCCCGTGCCCCGGCGACGCGGGCCAGATCCTGGGTTCGCAGTCGGTAGGTGTTGAAGTGCGCGGCGTGCGCGTACTGACTCGCCAGCCGCTTGCCGGCCTCCTCTTCTGTGATTTGCCCAGTTGATAGAGCGGTATGGACGGTTCGTAGTCGCTTGCGAAAGCGGCACCAGCTTGCCGCTTGCGGACGAATGACTGCGGCATAAATCCGCATCCCCAAAAACGGCACGCCATCGCGCACCGGCCGTAGATGGCTACTGCGGGGATTTAGACACAAGCGCAGCTTTTCGCGCAGAAACGCTTCGACGTGTTGGCGCAGCGCCACCATGGACTGCCGATCCCCCAGCGCGATGAAGTCATCCATATAGCGCAGGTAATATCGGTATCCCAGATCGTCTTTTATGTAATGGTCTAAGGCCCCTAAATACAGATTGGCCAGGTGCTGCGACGTCAGTGCGCCAATCGGTAGGCCGCGGCCGGGGCTCTGGGGATAGGCGCGGATGATGCGCTCTAGCACGCGCAGGACGTCAGAGTCGCCCACCCGAAGGGATAGCAGTGCCAACAATGGGTCGTGCGGGATCGAGGCGAAGTAGGCGGCGACGTCGCCCTTGAACGCCCAGCCGCCCCGCTGCGCGGCGACGAAGCGCTGGGCGCGGCGAAGTGCGGCGTGCTGCCCCTTGCCGGGACGGCAGGCGTACGAGTCGAAGATTGCATAGCGTTCCAAGTGGCGATCGACGACGGCGCACAGCGCGTGATGGACGACGCGATCGGCGAAGGGTAGCTGGGTGATCTGGCGCGGCTTGGGGTCGCGGATGCAGCACGTGCGTGCGGGACCGGGACGCCACGCGAGGGGGCTGTCCGCTGGGGCGCGAAGGGCTCGCTGAAGGCGCAGACTCTCGCGCTCAGCGTCCATCAGGAACGCAGCGACTTCAGGCTGCTGCCGCTTGCCCAGCGCAGCACGACGCGTAGCGGCCAGCAAGGCGGGTAGCTCCGTCGCGGTTTCCAGCAAGGTTGGCATGCGATGGCAGACTAGGCCGGAATGCGGTCGCCGCGCTCGGCGGGGTCTCGCTGCCGAAGGTGGCGCTGCCAGCCGCCGAGCATGCGACCGACGGTGTCAAGCTCGGCACAGGCATGGCGAAAAGCCGCCGGGTCCAGCACCTGCTGGTCGTGGGCCAGCCGCAGGAGCAGGCGCAGCTTTTCTACATCCAGGTTGATGCGCGACAGGACCGGTCCGCGATCGCGCTGATAGCGGGCTTCGATCAGGCGCTCGTACACATCCAGAGCTAGGTTGTCGATGCGGATGCGAAAGGTCCCGGCGACGCGCTTGGGGAACTTTTCGGTGCGGGCGAGCAGCCAGCCGACGAAGCGCTCCCAGACGCCAAACAGGACCGGCGGCTCAGTGGACATCGGCGGCGACCTGCGATGACGCAGAGCTTGGAGCGGGAATATCGGGGCTGAGCACGGCGAGAAGCTCCCGGCCGAAGCGGCCGGCCTTGGCTTCGCCGAGGCCGTTTACCTCGCGCAGCCCGGCCAACGTCGTGGGGCGGCGCCGTACAAGCTCGGCAAGCTGGCGGTTGGTCAGAAGGACAAATGGCGGCACGCCCTCGGCCTGGGCTCGTCCGTTGCGCCAGGCCCGCAGGCGGTCGTAGACGGCGCGCTCGGGCTCGGATAGCTCGGCGCGCGGCCCGGCATCGCGCAGCCGATTGGGCACGGGCTGCGAGACGGGGTGGGACACGGACTCGGTCCGCACGGGACGATGGTGAACAACCAGCAGAAGCTGCGGCACTTCGTCTTTTATGAAGAAATGTTCGATCACCTGCACGATCTCGCCGTCCATCTGCGCCAGCGGATCGCGGGGAAAGCCGCCTTGTTCTGCATCATACGCAACGGTCACGAGCTTTATTTTGATAGACATCTTACGGGCTCAACAATACCGGATCGCGCGATCGCTGCGCTGGGGGGATACATCCCCCCAGGCCCCCTTGCACTGCAAGTGCAAAATCATCGCTTGCCTAAACTATTCAACATGAGCCCGCTTCGCTCGGAGGCTTCGCCTCCGGCTTTGCTTGGCTCATTGCGGATTCAAAAATACAAAAACCTGTAAAATTGTAAGATGGCTAAGGGTTAGACCTCGCAAGACGAAAACCGACGTTCAGGGAGCGGTCGGAGGGCGTGTTCCTGCTGCGGTACGCGACCCGCGCGATGCCCGCCTCGTTGACGAAGGAGCCCCCCCGACGAACGCGGTTCCCGCCCACGCTAGGCCCCGTGGGATCGGTGCTGCTGGCTCCGTTATACGAATCCTGGTACCAGTCCCAGACCCACTCCCAGACGTTGCCGCTCATGTCGCTTAGGCCCCAGCGGTTGCTCTTCTTGCGCGTGGTGCCTACCGCGTGCGTTTGCCTGTCCGAGTTGTCACGGTACCAAGCAACCTCGTCGACACTCTTCGAGCCGGCGTATTCCCACGCCTCCCCCGCTCGGGCTGCATATTCCCATTCCGCCTCGGTTGGGAGCCGATACCCTGTGCAGCCCTGTCGCTTCGGCCACTCCACGCGGTCGCCTGAAATCACGTAGCAGGATTCCAGCTTCTCCCGCTGCGATAGCTTGTTGCAGTACCGCACTGCATCCAGCCAACTCACGCGCTCGACCGGCCGATTCGGCGCGTCGGCTCCATCCTTGAAATCGGACGGGTTTTCCCCCATCACTGCCTGATACTGCGCCTGCGTTACCTCCGTCACAGACATCAGGAATGGCGTCTGAATGTGGACTTCGCGCTGGGGTTTCTCGTCGTCATAGGTCCCGCTCGCTGGGCTGCCCATCTGAAAGCGACCGCTGCGGATTGGCACCATCTCGGGATGGAGCGCCACGCTCGTCGGCAACAGCGCCTTCGCCTGCTCAATGTACTTGTTTAGGCGCTCTGTCGTCTCCGCATCCGCGCGCGTCTCGGCCTGCTTGAACCGCTCATAGTAGGACAGCGCTTCTTGCGACCGCCCCAATCGATACATGGTGCGCCCGATGTTTATCAACAGCCAGTGCGCTTGCCGTCGGGTATAGGCCTCCTGAAAACCGGCCAGCGCTTCCTCAAACTTGCCTTTCTCGAACAGCGTCACCGCCTTGTCGTAGGAGGCGCGGCACACCGGGTCTGCCAGGCACTCGTTCCCATCACTTAGTCCCGACGTCCGCGCCACCGCTAGATTCGCGGGGGGCGTCGCAAGGTCGACCGGCGCGTCGGCGGCCATGTCGGGGACGTGGCTCGGCTTGGGGGCCAGCGGCGGCGGACGCCGGACCGCCACAGCCGCAGGCTTCTTGATCTCGACAACAGGGGGCGGCTTGACTGCGACGACCTCGGGCTCGGGCTCGGCCACCTTCGGGCGGTTGGGACAGGTCACTTGCTCGTCGGGCTGGGTCTTCTGCGCCCGCTGGTACGTCGTCGTCACGGCGACTGTGCGGCGCGGCCAGGTCTTTAGCGTGCGTAGGCCGGTCACAAACAACAGTGGGAACAGTGCAGCCACGAGCGCGCTCTGCCATAGCAGCGTCGGGATACGCGCCATCGGCCAGGTCAGCACGGGCGGGCGTGAGACGACTTCCAGCACGGGCTCAGAGCTTGGGCCGTCGCTGAGCTTGGTGAGTAGCTGGGCCGCTTCATGGGCCGCTTCATGGCTGGCGGTGCCGCGCAAGCGGTCTAGGGGAGCCTGGCTGTCTTGGCCGTCGCAGTGCGCGATGCCGGCCTCGTACCAGGCTCGGCGGAAGCGCGTCTCGTGATGCACCAGGCTGGCCGCTTCGCCGGGCCGAAGAACGGGCTCGGCGGCGATGGTGTCAAGGAGCATCGCGCAGCCGCGACGGAATAGCGCGCGTTCGTTCCAGAACAGCTTCAGCAGAAGCTGCGTGCGCAGCGTCCGGCTTAGCTCGATGGTCGGCTTGCTGGCGCTATACGACGGGCCCAGAAGCTGCGTCAGCCGCTCGACCAAGCGACCGATCGAGCGCGGATCGGGCAGGGCTTCCGACAGCAGCTTTTGCCGCAGCACTTCAAGCTGGTTCAGCGCCGCGTCGGGCACCAGCGCGCCAAGCCCCAGCCAGACATCGACCCAGCGAGCCATCTGCGGATCAGCCAGCGTGGGCGGCGGAGACCACGACGGGGGCCGGGCCCCCTCGGCGGGGGTGCCGATGTAGCGCGCGGCGGCCAAGAGCCCGTCTTCCGTGAACGGCATCCGCGGAAGGTTCTGCGGCAAGAACTCCAGATAGGTGCGCGTGTCGTTGTCGCGTTCGGCGTCGAGGCGCGGATCGGGGTCGAGCCAAGCGCAGACTGCGGCCTGGCGCAGCGTGCGCGGCCAGTCCAACTCACGCGTGGGGGTGCGCACGACCAAGCGGTTGGCAAATAGCAGCAGCGAGCAGCCTTCGCGCTGGCGCAGCAGGTCGGCTAGCTCAACGGGGGGGCCATGCTGCGTGCCCAGGCCAGAAGCGGCGCTGGTGACGACGGGCGTAAGCGTCGTCGGGTGGCGCGAAAATCGATAGGCACTCAGCCGCACACCCAGGCGCTGCCAGCGCTCGACGAGCTTTAGGAAGCCGGGCAGATACGGGCGCGTGGTGGTGTCGTCGTACAGCACGCAAAGCTCGCGCACCTCGCGACCGGGCAGAAAGACCGGCTGCGCCGCACCACCACGCTCGATGGTCGCATGCAGCGTGCCGTCGATGTCCAGATCGCGCCCGCTCTGTGCCATGAAGGCGCGACCGAGCAGCGTTGCGCTGTCCTCGACGACATCGGGGCCAAACGGCGGCTGTAGGTCGATGTGGTACTGCGGCCGCGTCGCCGCGCCGGTTGTCAGGGCCTCTTGTACCAAGTGCTCGCGCGCCCTTTGGGCGTCGGCAAGCTGATCTTCTTCCTGTTTCTTGCGGCGCTGCGCGGCGAGCTGTTCTTCCGCTTCCTGCTCGGCTAATCGACGGCGCAGGTACGAGGGCAGGCGCAAAAGCAGCACCGCGAGCCAACACAGCAGCAGCACACCGAGCGCAAGCAGCGCCATCCATCGCAGCGACAACGGCGCGACTGGCACCGGTTCTGGGGTCGTCGACGTGCTGCTGCGCGGGGGCTCGACGATGGGCTCCTTGCGGCAGCCCTGATCGACGGGTGGGGGCCTTAGATCGGCGGTGCCCAGATCCGCGACTTCGCCTGCGTCGCTGGACGAAGGACTTCCGAGATCGGCAGACCCGGACGGCACCAAAGGTCGCAAGCCCAGCCACAGCGCGATGAGCAGGAGGGCACCGAACGCCCCCCCCGCCACGATGCGCGGCCAGCGTCGTGGGGGCGGAGGCGCAGGCCGAGGGGCGAACTCGACATCAAACACCCGACGAAGCTCGCGCCAGGTGTCGCGATCTGTTGCGAGGGCTGAGGCCAGCGCATCGCCGAGCGCTGTCTGCGACCAGCCCTGCGCCACCGCTTCGTCGCGGATGCGGGCTGCGATCAGGTGCTCGCGCGTGCCCAGCCGCAGCACGTCGCGATCGACGCGAGTGAGCCAGGTCTGCAGCGATTCAGCCGAAGGCAGCATGGGCCAGCGAGGTCCTAACGAGCACCGCGAAGGGGCGTGATTTCGGTCGAGGTCATCGGTGACGCATCAAGGCTGCGGGCTCAGCCGATCCAGCGCGTCCAGGTCGTCCTTGAGCTTGATCAGACAGTGCAGCGCGGGCAGCTTGCGCCAGGGAATGCGCTCGCCGCTGTGGGCGCGCTGCGCTAGCTCAGAAAGGGGCAGCGTCTTGCGAAAGTCGGCCTCGCGGCCAGGCTCCAGCACGGCGCGCAGGAAGCCGATGATCTCGGCGGTGCCGGGCGGCTTGATCAGGCGGTTCGCAGGATCGCGCAGCACCTTCGTGATGGCCAGCGTGTCGGCGATGGCCCCTTGCTGCGCTGGGCCACTCCCACGTCCCAGCCGTTCGCTGAGGATGGTGCGTAGGTCGCTTTCATCGGGGAACGGGATGTGGAAAAAGACGCAGCGACGCAGAAAGGCATCGGGAAGCTGGCGCTCGGCGTTGCTAGTCACGATGACCAAGGGGCGCACTGCCTCCCCCGGACGCTGCATCTGGCGACGTAGCTCGATGCCGCTTGCGGCGTCGCGGACAGAGCCAGGGGCGGTGTCGGGGATCTCGGCGATCGCGAAGTGACCCTGATCCATCTCGCGCAGAAGATCATTCGGCAGATCGCGCGGCGCTTTGTCGATTTCATCGATGAGCACCACGCGCTGGGTGGTCGACATCAGCCCGATGCCCAGCGGCGAGAGCGTGACGTAGTTGCGCGCATCCTGCGCTCGCTGTGCGTCGCCCGGAGGCGGATGCTGCGCGTCGGCAAAGCGGGCCAAGGCATCGTACTGGTACAGCAGATCGCGGGCCCGCAGGTCGCTGCGGACATAACACTCCAGCGGCTTGGCAGTGGCTTCCGGCTGACCCAGGGCAGAAGCCAGCGCACGCGCCGCGTACCAGGCAAAGTCGGTCTTGCCGCAGCCGGGCTCGCCGGCCAAAAGCAGGGGCGTGTTCAGAAGCAGCGCGGTGTTCGCCGCGGCCAGCAGCGCATCGCTGGGGTGATAGGGCGCACCGTCGCGTCCGTTGTGGATTCCATGAAGGCGAGGAGATGCCATGTCGAGTTCCGATGGGGAAGGCGGCGAAAGTTAGGAGTGACGCGCCACGATGTTGTTTAGGGCCTTGGCCAGCTGCTCAAACGTACTTTGTTGGCCGAACTTCGCATATTCCTTCTCGGCCTCCTTCAGCACTTCATTCAGGTCGTTGAGCGGCGGATGGTGCGAGCGCAGGTAGCTGGCGACATCGTCCCAGCTTGGAAAGCGGACTTCGGGCAGGACATCGTGGGTACGCTCGTCGCTGTGCCATGCTTGCTGAAGCCAGCCCTGCGCCTCGGTCCGTAGGTCGGCGACGCCGTCGCTATGGCGGACTTCCAGCGGAAGAAGGACGGTGATGCCGGTGCGTCGCGAATCGGTGAGCAGCTTCGGCAAGACTGTCGTCACGAAGTCCCGAAGCCCCGCGCGCTGCCGGGCCGACAGGGTGCCCAGCACCGATAGCGGGTTGTCTTCGGCAACCAGCGACAAGAACAGCGGCGACCGCTCACTGGCCTGCGCGATTAGCTCGGGCAACGGCAGCGAGGATTCGTCGATATGCGCTTCCAATGCGTGCTTTAGGTGCAGGCCCCAGTCGGCGGCCGTACCCGCATAGACGTTGTTCAGCCGCAGCGGCACATTGACCACCTTGCACCCCGTGGCGTGATCGTCTTGCAGGAACTCTTCGACGCGCCGAACGAACCATTCTAGGTTTTGTTCGGGACCGCCGTACAGCAGCAGCGCCCGGTTCTGCGCCCGGCCCCGCGCCGCACCCAAGAGCAGGCGACCATACTGTGCCGTACGGTCCAGGAACATCAGCGCATTGACCTGGGGTCGAGGCGGTGGCGTCGCCCGCGAGGCGGCTGGCGGTGGCTCGGGGCTGCGCTGAGCCGCCGTAGGCCGCGGTATGGTGGTTGGATGCGGCACTTCAGAGACGGGCAGCGGCGGCGCGGGATCGCCCGTCGCCGCTCCGGCGCAGTGCGCCATCAACTGTTCGTACACCTGCTTTGGATCGGCAATCGACAGAAGCAGGTTGGTACGCTGGACGCGATCCATGCCGTTCGTGAAACGCGCATACACGTCTGGAAAATGATCCAAACAGAACGCATCAAAGTCGGACGCACTGCGCAGATGTTGATTGAGCTGTTGGCGCACGGAAGCGAGCGTGATTCGCGATTCACTGCGAACCGATTTTCCCTCGCTGCCCATGGTTCCCAGGCGGGTCGATTTGGTCGATCGTCTCTGCAGCAAGCCCCGCAGATACGGCGCCAGATCTTTGTGTTCAGGGCCGTACCCCAGCACATGAATCCGCTGGGTCAGCGGATGCACTGCCATCAGGTCGCCGACGTCGCTGTCCCGACCCAGACGAACATGGAAACAGTCAGCGCCCGGCACAACCTGTGTCGCCCAGCGCAGGAGCGCGCCAAAGTTGGGATCCGCAAGGCCCGCGCCAAAGCCGACGAAGACCAGCGTGCGATCCAGGAACAGCAACCGCTGGACCGCCTGCGCGTGCTCGCTGCCGATGATCTTGCCGTACGACTCGATGCCCAGGACGACAGACTCGGGCTCGTTGTAGTGGCCGTGCAGGTGCAGGATGCCGTCTTGCTGCCCCTTCAGGAAACGCAGGACCATGCCGTGGTCGCGCCAGCTGATCGGGGGGCGCAGCAGGGCCTTTTCGAGCAGCCCATCGTAGTTGCATGTCGCGACGGGCAGCGCTAGCTCGGCCAGGGCATCGCAGACCTCGCGCGACTTCAGCGGCAGTGCGCCCACGCTGTCGCGCAGGAAGCCCTCGTAGGCCCCGCTCGCCCGCAGCACCTTTTCGACCGCGCTGGCGACGGCAATCAAGTCGTCGGCGTTCTTGGATTCCAGCCGCCGGCGTAACTCGACACCGTCCCAGATCGCGGATGACTTCAGCGCCCCTTTGGCCTTCAGCGCATCGCATGCCGACAACCCCAAATCCAGCAGGCCACTCCAGTCTGCCGCCCCCGCTCCCCCCGATGCCCCTTTGGCCACGCCGCTGCCAAGAACGAATAGAACGCTGCCGTCCTTCTTCTTTCGCGCTTGCGCGATGCGCTCTCGAAGCTCCTTCTCCGCATCGAACTTGGCCATGGTGGCCACTGTATCAGCCTAGGGTTCAAGACGTATAGAGCCGCTTGCCTCGCAGCCAGTTCAACCCGTGGCCCTGGGTGATCTATCGCTCGCTCGCCTGACCTTTGCCCTACCAACAGCCTCCCAACAAAACACCGACATCAGCGCCATCTCGGCTCCTGATCACATCTGGCCGCCCTCTGCGCAGCCGTCGCACCACCGTGCGTGTTGACGCACGTACAGCGCCGGGGTACGTAGGGGGTTGGAAGCGGTTGAGCGGATCGTCAAGATCCGCAAGTGACCGAGACGATCACTATCACACTGCGCGCTCAA
>DAORCZ010000095.1:0-14450 GCA_035345735.1 Pseudomonadota bacterium
GGGCGCACCGATCCGGTAGGTCTGCTGCGGCTGCATACCCGCATCGCCGATGACTATGCAGCATCGGCGCGGCTCTTGTATGGGCTCCGGGCCCACCTTGTGCGCGCCCATGTCGTCTATGACTCGCCACTCAGCGACCATCAGGTGGGCGACGCCTGCACCGTCAGCTATGGCAGTACGCTCCCACCGGCGCGAGGGTCGGGAAGTGGGGGTCCCGAGGGGGGGCCGGAAACGACCCATCCCTTGTTGCGAGTCCGCTCGCTGTTTCAGTTTCCCGAGCGAGAGCTGTTTTTGAACCTAGAGGTCCCGCCGGTGCGTGGCAATAAGCCGTGGCAGCGCTTCCAGGTCTATCTGGACCTAAGCCCCGACTGGCCGACAGAGGAAATCGCCTCTGATCTGTTCCAGCTCCATGTCGTACCCATCGTCAATCTCGTTCGCGAAGCGGCGGTACCGCTTCTCTGTGACGGCACCCAAGACGCGCTGCCGGTGCGTCATCCAAGTCCCGAAAAGGGCTTTGCGCTGCACTCGATCCGGGGGGTGTTTGCTGTCACCGATTCGGGGCTCTCTCCGCTGCGCACAAGTACGCTGCCGGAGTCGACGACGCTGCAGGGGCTGCCGTCAAGTGATGCCGATACGTTGCCCAGCTTTCAGATCGAGGAGCGGCTGACGCCGCTTGGCCCACGGCCCAATCTGGTGATTCGAGCACCGCTGGCGCTGCTGTCACCGCTGCGGCTGTCGGTCGATGCGACTTGGTATCAGCCAGGGCTCGCGGCGCTGGTTGCCCGTTACGGCATCGGCCCCCGGCCCCAACTGACGGGACGCGTGCTGGATGGGGTGCAGTGGTCGCTGCTCGGTGGCGTGCGTGCCGAGACGGAGAGCCCACTTCGCAATGAAATGGGCGCGCTGCTGCGCATTCTGTCGATGGGCATGCGTCCGACGCTCAGTGATGCGGATCTGCGCTGGCTGATGATCTTGCTGATTGGCTCGGGTGGCCCGGCTGGGTTTCGCTCCATGCCGTCGCGACTCGAACAGCTCACCGCGAGTCTCGCGCCGGACAGTGCGCTGCGTGGCTCGGGCACCCAACATGTCTATCGGGCGCGACTGCGCATCGAATCAAGTGAAGATGAGGCGCTGGTCTGGCTGTTTCTTCGCTGCGTCTTCGACGTGCTGGACGCTTGGAATCAAGACAGCTCGGTCGATCTCAAAGTCGAGACCGGAGATCACGCACTGCGCCTGCCTCTCTCTACCTCCTTTGCCTAAAAAGAGGGTAGAGTAGCTATGATGGCCAAAAATCCCAGCGAAGCCGACCACTTCACCTATGTGAAGGTCTGGCACTGCATCAGCTCGGTGATGCAAAAAGTCGACGCGCTGGCTGCGGGCATTGCCACGGCGAGCCCCGAGGGGCTCTCAGAACTGCGCAAGCAGATTCGCACCGAGCTGGGACAACTGGCCAAGCTGCTCTCCGCAGAGCTTGGAGCGGGCGAAGCGCAGGAGATCTTGCTGCCGCCGGTCCTGACCTGTGATGAGTTGGTCTTGAGACGACTGCCCAAGAATCTTCGTCAGAGCTGGCCGCTGCTGCAGGCTGAGCTATATGGAATGACCGACGGTGGAGAGAAGTTCTTCCAGCTCATCGATGAAAAGCTGCTGGAGGTTCAGCCCTCACCGCTGCTGCTCGAAGTGCTGCTCTACTGCATCGGCCACGGCTTCCTCGGTCGCTTCGTTACTGAGCCAGCCAAGGTGCTTGCCTACAAAGACCGACTGAAGGAGCGGCTTCGGCTGCATCCTCGGCAGGAGCGGCTCGCCTCGCAGTATCGACAAGCCGAGCGCAAGGCTTTGGGAGTCAAAGATCCAATCGACGCCGATGGCCATCGGCCACTGATCGCGCCGCTGGTGCTGTACCTTGCGACGTTTGTGGTGATCGTGGCGATGCCACTGGCATTGGTGGTGCTGTCTAACCTTCCGTTTTCCCAGGTTGTGACGATGACCACGGCACCGCCCAGCGAGCCGCCGCCGAGTAGCCCACCGTCAAGCGACGCGCGGCCCGCCCTGCCGACCCCACCAGCGGCTGGTGAGATCGGGACGACTGTCGACCACGCGTCGATGCTGGGCCTGGCCCAAAACGATGCCGAGGGCTCAGTCGCTGAACCGTCGCACAAGTCCAAGCGCCACCCACATCGGCACCATCGCCATCGCAGCCCCGAGGTGCGGTAGATGTCAGACGGAAAACCGTCCATTCAGCAGCTCTTGGCCCTGGCACGGCAGCGTGGGCTGTGGCCCGAGGTTGCTCTGCAGACCGAACCGCCCCTTTTGCCGCCGATGCAGGGCCAGGTGAACACGGCGCCGCAGCCAGACGCGGCAGAGGCAGAGCTTTCGCTGCGGACGGTCGAGCTTCGCGATCAGATCTCGCAGGCGTTGGGGTCAAAGCAGGCCGCCGTCCAGCCGATGCTCGATGAACTCGGGGAGCTCTTTGCCGCTGGAGCTGCGATCGACCTCAACGCAGCCTGGGCCGCACTGGATGAACTCGAGGACCAACTGGAAGCGCTCTCTCGATGACGATTAGGCCAGGATGACAGCAGGTGGACTCCCCATAGCAGTGGCTGCGAGCGGCTCGGGACTGAGCGGCGGGCAGCTCATTGTCCTGCTGCTCGGGATTGTCCTGATATTCCTCGTCGGGCTTCGGCTCTGGCAGTACCTGCGTGAGCGGTCGGCCAAACCACGCGTGGCACAGGGCCGAATCTTGGCGGAC
This sequence comes from Pseudomonadota bacterium, assembly GCA_035345735.1. Classification (GTDB taxonomy): domain Bacteria; phylum Myxococcota_A; class Polyangia; order Palsa-1104; family JAEUJZ01; genus JAEUJZ01. Next base: position 2,747 of record DAORCZ010000095.1, read on the forward strand.
TCGCTGCTCGCGGTGTGGCGGACGTTTCTGGACCGACAGCCTCCAGCGGCGCGAGCCCTGGTGAGTCGCTATCCATGGGTCGTGCTCATGGGGGAGTCCGGCGCCGGGAAGACCGCGCTTGTCGACGCCAAGGCAGACTGTAGGAGCCAGCAGCTCAACGACTTCCCGAGCTACACCGACGATCCGCTGCTGAAGCTGCATCTGGGACGCCGGGCCGTGATTCACGAGCTGGGGCCGGAGCTGCTGTCCGACAACACCATCGGGGCGAAACTGGCCCTGTCGCACCTGTGGAAGCCGCTGTGCCGAACCCGTCCTCCGCTGGCGGTGATTGTGCTGAGTCTTGCCCAACTGCACCGAGCCACGCCGACCGAGCTGCGAACCTCTGCCCTTCGGCTGGCATCCCGGCTGAAGCTGCTGAGTCGCTTGCGCGGGGCGCGGATCCTGACTCGGGTCTGTGTGACCCATCTGGAAATCCTCGACGAGGTGTCAACGGCAGCTCAAGTACGCAACGCTACGTCGCAGACACCGTCGGGCAGCGAGAGCTTGGCCCAGCTTCTCTTCGAGCGACGAGTTCCGCTGGTGCTGGATCTCGACGGGCTGTCCGTCCCCAAGGGCCCAAGTGAGCCGCCTGTTTCCCTGCTGCACCCAAGCGAGCCGCAGCCCTTGCCGTCTGAACCGGGGCCACTGGCGACGCGCTTTCTTCACTACGCGGGACAGCTCAAGTTTGCGCTGCCGACGCTGCCAGCCGGTGGTTTCGACCAGATGGTTCACGCCATGGCAACGGCGCCGCAGGCTCTGCTGCCGGTTGAGACGCTGCTCGTCGAGCTGCTACGTATCTGCGAAGACACCACGCCTCGCAGCATGGCCGCCATCCAGCTCGACAAGCTGTATCTTGTGCCGCAATCACAGCAGCTTCAGCGCGCCAATCCACTGGTCGTCGCTGGCGTCATTCCACCAAGGCTGTCACCGGCACTGCACTTTCGGGGGCTGCGTGGTTTGTGGCTGGCGCTGCGGACCTCGAACGTTCTCTCCAGTTGGCATGCGGTGCTGTGTCTGCTGCTCATTTCCGTGGCTGCGCTGTCCTTTGGCTCGCTGTACTTGAACCATCGGCAGACGGTGCAGCGGCTCGCCAGCGACTGTGCTCGCCTGGTCGAAAACATCCCGAGAGCCAAGGAAGCCAGTGGTCGCCCCGGAGACTCACCGGTGGTGTGGCGCAATGCCCATATGGCCGCTACCAGCCTGCAAGCGGTCGCTGAGGCTGAGCGCTACTGGCCGCTGCTGCCGCGCACCCTGCGTAGCGAAAAAAACCAGGCACGCGCCCAGTTCGTCGAGTCGGTGCGACGGCTGTATCTAGAGCCAGTGATGGAAAACAACCGGCCCCTGGCGAGAGACGGCGCAGCGACGCTGAAGCTTGCGATTGCGAAGCAGTCCTTTGTCCCTGAGGATCACGTCGGTACCGAGACGGCGATCACCAAGATGATCTACGCCCTGGGGGCCTGGAATGCGAGCGGCAGCAATGCCCTGGGCGACCTGATTCGCAAAGATCCGCCCACTTGGGCCTCGCTCCTGGAGATTCCTGAAGAGACGCTCCTGCGCTATGTCGATGTGGCGCCGGGCTGCGCGATCCAGGCAAACCGCAAGCCACCCTCGACAAATCAGCAGGATCAGCTGAACAGTCAATCAGGCTGGTTCGCGTTCATCGAGCACATCAAAGCGGCGATCAGCACCAAGGTGCAGCCTGCCGCCAAGCCAAGCACGCCAACACGTAGGCGTCACGGGCACTCGCAGTCCCGTCCGACGCACTCCGCAATGCTGGGCAGCAGCCCGCCACGCACGGTGCTTGACTCCATCGATGCGCTGAAGCGCGAAGCGGCCCTGCTGCTCTCGGTGTTGCAAGCAACCGACAGACTGCTACATGTCAGCCTGCTTCGCGACATCGCGACCGGGCTCGCGGAGGAGTGCCGCGAAAATGTCTCGGATCTGGTGGGCCCACTGGGTACTGCGCTTCGCACCGAGCGCTGGCTCGAACAGAACAAGCAGGGACTTTCCGACATTGCCACTCTCGTACTGAAGAGCGAAGTGAAGCCCGTGGACTGTAGCGAGCCAAGTGCCGAGGATGTCCTCACCCAACTCAGCGGGCTGGTCGCCAAGGTACCTACACTGGTCGCGCCAAGCAAAGTGTACTCTGTGCGGCTTGTCTCGCCCCGCGATCTGAAAGAAAAGACGCTCTCTGTGAGCGAGCGCGAGTGGGAAGAGCTACTCACCAACATTCGTCGGCAAATGCTGATCAACTGCTGGCACGGTGGAGGATCGGCCAAATCCAAGCTCGCCGGGTCATCACGATTGGGAGTCCCAAAGGCTGCTCATCAGCACCGCCACCGTCATCGGCCGGGGGCCGCCGCCGAGCGACTTTTGGCAGGAATCAGCGAAAGAGACCCTTCGGATCGCTCTGGGAATCCCTGTGGGACACCATCCTCTCCAGTAGAGCTCATCGATCCCTACAACAAGACTTCTTTCGAGCAGAAAGAGAAGCCCCCAAGGGTGTCTTTCGACAAAGTCGTGACGGAAGCCGGGCTGCCTCCCGAAGAACAAGCGCGGCTCGCCAAGTCCATGCTCGAGAGCACGAGCAGCTACGGTCGTGCCTATCGTGACAAGCTTCGCGCATCCTTTGTTGCCTTTGGAGTCCGCGCAGACTCTGCATCCGCGCTGCATGCTGCAGTGATCGAGATGATGCTGGCCGACTCCGGCTTTCAGACCCATCTGCGGAAAATTGCTGACAATGCCAACTTAGGTGATCTGTCCGGGCCCTACCTAGCGCCGCTCGCCGAGCAGCTTGCGCCATTTCGACCGCTTTTGCGGATGACGACCCCAAACAAAGACGGCGTGTACCAAGATCTCGATGGCTACCGGAGTCTGCTCGCGCAGCTTGCGGGGGCGATTGACAGCGCCACCACCCCCGAAAAGGGAACCGAGTTACCGCTGAGGGAGTCAGTCACAGGAATCGGACGAGTGGCCCTGGCGATGCTGGCGGAAGAGGAGTCCTCTCCCCTTCTGGCAACGCAGCGCTGGCTCGACAAATCCGGAGTCATGCCGGAACTGCGGGGGCCATTCCTCGCGCCGATGCGTCGAGCTCTCTGTCTGGGCCGCAGTGTTGTAGAGGATGCAGTCGCTCGCCGCTGGGTCAAAGTTCGGGATGAACAGGTCAAGCCGCTGTATTCCCATTTCCCATTCAATCGGGACGCGCAAGAAGATGTGCCCATTGCCGCCCTCGAGGTCATTCATCCCAAAGACGGCTCGCTGTGGCGCTTTGTTCGCGACGATCTGGCTCCGTTTGTGCAGATACAGCCCGACGGACGAGTGACGCCCAAACGACTCCCTGGCGGTACCGTGAAGTTGCCGCCAGACATGCTGCCCATTCTCAATCACTTGCAGACGCTTGGACGAAGGCTCTGGGATGCAAAGGAAGGGACTCGCAAAGCGCTAGAACTGCGAGTAAAACCGCTTCTTCTGCAAGGGAACATCGGTCCGTACAGCGTGACACGAGCCTTCCTAAGCGTTGGGAATGCCGCTGCAGTTGGTTACAACCAGATGCCCGCTGAACGGCCGCTACCGGTAACTTGGTGGAACCAGGAAAATGCCTCCGCAGGAATTGATCTCGCGACTCCCAATTCCGCTGCGCGGCTGCACTCCTCTATCGATGAAACCAAGTCCGCGTGGTCGATGTTTCGCTTGCTTCGGCGCGGGACGCTGTCCACCGATCACATCGCAACCTTCCTGATTCCGGTACAGCTTGTGGATGCCAAAGGCAGCGTTACCGTGAAGTTTGTGCTGAGCGAAGATCCGTTTGCGATGTTCCAACCTCCCACGGTGAGCGGAGGACGATAGACCATGCGGAGGGGAGTTTGGCGCGGACTGCTCGGCGGGTTCCTTCTTTCTGTGCAAGCAAGCAGCGGCTGTATTCCCGGCTATGTGCGTGTGCAGCTCTTGACCACTTCCGAGATGAACGGTGGCGCTCCGCTTTACATGGTGATCCGCAATATCGAGCTGAAGCAAAGTGGCGCCGCTGTGGGCGAGTCGGGGGGACTTATGGATCTCATCGTCCGCAACACCCAGACCCGTCAGACGGCCGGTCAGTCGTACGGTGAGATTGTCGCGCTTCTCGATGCCCCCGATGGCTCGGTCGTGCGCACCCAGATCCTTTATCCAGGGAATCTGTACCGCTTCTACCTGAAGGCGCCGAGCAAAGGAGCGTTAGGAATGTACTTTCTGTTCAAAGAGCCCGGCGGCACTTGGAATCTCCTCCTCGACCAGCCGCTGCCTTGGCGCCTGCAAGCCACCCTTCACGGCAACTCTGTAAGTCGACAACACGCGAAGTAAGTGGGAATGCCCCCTGCTCATGCGGTACTGATGTCTAAGGCTAAAATCGCCACTCATTGACGCGCTGATGCAGCCGCTGAGCAGAGCAGGTCGCATCTTCCACATTAAATCCGGACACCTCCTTCTTATCGGTCACTCGGTCTTTTATCAATTTGAGGGCCATCACGGCGGTTTCGATGAAGAGCTGCGTTTGAGCAGATAGAGCACCCAAGTACAGACTCAGGTTTTGTTTGCCGGTGTTTGAAATCGCCTTGTCATGATATTGTCCAGAATCCTTAATATCATTAAATCTACCCTCAAGCCCTGAAATGTACCACATCAAATCAGACTTGAGCGCTTTGCTGATGTTTTTTGCATAATTTCCTTGAAGAGGAAGCCGAGGTGGACATGGATCCCAGTTCTCCCAGTGGATATTCCGATTCTCATTCTTCCGCTGAATGGTACCATTGTCAGTAAAATATTTTTCGTCCAAATGACAGGCTGCTTCAATGTTAGGGTGACAGTTCATTGGCGGAAGGAAGCTGTCAACGTCGATGAGCACCAACTGCTGCGTGGTGGGATTGAGGGTGATGTTGGCAGGATTGGGATTTTGGAGCCGATCGCCCATCCCGATTGCCACGTCCAGTGCGTGGAGCACGGCTAGCGATTTGATGTGTGCAGAAATGCTGGAGATCTGCCGCTGATCGCAGATTAGATATTCTAGTATGCCGACTACTCTGGTTCCTTCGGAAATGGTGATTGATGAGAATGTTGCAGTATTAAACTCTTTTCGACGATCTGTGTGTAGCTGCCTGATCCATTGGTATAATTGCCTGTATTCTGCTTCCTCTGCTTCAACTCCAAAGACAACACGCGGAACCTGTATCTTCTTTATTGTTGTATCTGTAAGCCATGATTTCTTATTGTATATACGATGAATTGTTGACCTATAAAATTCGATAATTTGAAAAAATGCCTTCGCAGTTGTCATATTCATTCGCGCATAAAATGTAACGTCCTGTTGGTTGTTATCGTTTCCGTCTCCGCTTTTTTGTTGCTTTGTCTCGAAAATAGGGCTCGCGGTTCGAGTCGCCTTTTGTCGCAGATCAAATCGGACGACATTCGATGCCATGCCACCACCAAAGGCCTTTTGATTCCGAGCTTCTCCAAGTCTGTCAAGGATGCCTCTATCAATCATGTAAATTAGCTCCCTGTGCCGTGGTATGAACGACGCTAGCTCTCCGGGACATGCCTACATGGTCGTATCCTTGATGGGGACCCTGCGCTTAGCTAGCCCGACCCGGCAAGCTGGTGTCTAAGGCCTCATTATCTCGCGAAATAGGTCCGAAAGCAGCCCCAGAAAATCGGAAACGAAACAGGCTGGCAAGTATGTATAACGCACACATTCAGGCATCAGATCTCACGCAAGCTGACTGCACCGACTGCGTGTCACTAGTCCGTAAGAAGTGCCGACTCAAACAACGTCTGTACTGCTTTGGGAAGGTGCTGGGTGACGATGTAGCGCTCGACCGCCCGACCTCCGGATTGCGAAGCGGATCCCCATGGGGTCCATTGACCACCAGCACGCCATCGAGAGCCGCTTGCTTCATCGCATTCACTAGCCCTTCATGACTGCGACAAAGTATGTGTCCAGGGTCATCCGGTTCGGAATTATGTGGTTTGGTGGCCAGTGAATTTTTGACGGTGCAGGGGTTTACTAGGAGTCGGTATTTTCGACGCGCCGTGGCATTCAAGATGGTGACACTGCAACAGTGGCTCGCGCCCCGGGCGATGGGAAGGTCCCTGGCCAAATCAAACGTTTCTTCATGCTGTGCGCAGGGGGTGATACAGCCGTCCGTTTTCACAGCCGGGCCCAACGACGCGGTCTGAATTGAAGCCCACCCCTGCGCGATGATATCTTCGCCGCAGACTTGTCTGAGATGGAGCCATGGATCACCTCCCAGGTACGCAGTCGCTGGCAGCGCTATTCACCCGACCGGCGGCCGAGATCGAAGCAGAAAAGTGGCAGCGGCGACACGTACCGCGTGGCATGGTCCTTTGGCAGGCCGGCGATGAAGCCACAGATCTGGCCGTGGTCGAGCGGGGCAAACTCTCCGTGGTCCCCGTGGTCGGCGTACCGTTTGATGTCTCGGCTGGTGATGGGCTTGGCTTGGTAGCGGCCTTCTTCCCCGGCGCGCGCACCGATGAAACGGTCACAGCGCTTGAGGACTGCCTGCTGTGGGTGCTGCCGCAGGCTTCTCTGCTGGCCGCGCGCACTCATTTCCCGGCGACGTACTCCCGGCTTCTCCATGGCGCAGAGCAGGCGCAGAGCCAGCGCACCTTGAGCCTGGGCGCGCTGCTGGTTGCCGAGGCTAGCACGCGGCCCGAGCGGTTGGCGCTGTCGCCCGGTGGTGATGCCGCTACAGGTTCGCGTTCAGCCGATGGGGAGACCTTTGAAGCGGCGCTGCCGTCCGAGCGCGCCCCTGGGCTCTCCCTGGAACAGGCGCTGCGAGGTCTGCCAGTGCTGGCTTCTGCACCACCGGAATGCCTCACCGAACTGGCGTCGGCCATGGGACGCCGAGTGTTCTCGGATGGTCAGCCCCTGTTCGGACCGGGCGAGCGCAGTACGACGCTGCTTCTGCCCACGTCGGGCCGCATCCGGATGGAGTGGCAACCCTCGCCAGAGCAGCGCTACCAGTTCGCGATGGTGGATCCCGGCACGCTGATCGGAATCGATTCGTTCTTGGATCCTGCGCGGCTCCGCATGCTTTCGGCGATGGCGGTCGGTCCGGTTGAAGTCTGGATGCTTGAGCCACACATGGCAGCGGCCCTCTCGGCGGAGTCCAGCCTGCTCTTGCACGAGTGCTTGCTTGCGATGCAGCGCACGCAAGCGATGATCCTGGCCGGGGTGCTTCCCCAGCTTGGCGCGGGCGAGGGGCTGGCCGACATCGGCTCGCTCCTGGCCACGGTGTTCGGAGTGCAGGGCTGGCGGGCGGGTGCTCCCCTGCATGAGCTCCCGGCCAGCCAGCTGCCGAGCGTGGATGAGATCCCACGGGCTCCCGATGAAGAGCACCTGTTTCAGCGCATCCGCAGCGCCATCATCGGTCGCGATCTCGCGCTGCAGACTCCATTCGGACTGCGCCGGATGGTCTACGCCGACTACACCGCCTCTGGGCGCAGCCTGGACTTCATCGAAGACTTCTTGCGTAGCGAGGTGATGCCTTACTACGCCAACACGCACACCGAGGCCTCCGAGAGCGGTCGACGAACCACTCACTTTCGTGATGAGGCGCGGAGCATCATCGCCCGCTCGTTGGGTGCCGACGAGGACTATTGCGTCATCTTCGTCGGCTCAGGAGCAACGGGGGCGATCAACAAGCTCATCGACATCCTGAATCTGCGCCTGCCGCCGGATCTTAGCGCTCGCTACAAGCTCGATTCGCACATCCCCGACCACGAGCGCCCGGTGATCTTCATCGGCCCCTATGAGCATCACAGCAACATCCTGCCGTGGCGGCACAGCAGTGCCGAGGTGGTGGTCATCCCGCTGGATGCCGAAGGGGGGATCGATCTGGCTCAGCTTGAGCAAGAGCTAGTCCGCTACCGCGACCGACCGCTGCGCATCGGCTCGTTCTCCGCCGCTTCGAACGTCACAGGCATCGCCAGTGACGTGGAGGTTATCGCCGAACTCCTGCATCGTCATGGCGCGCTCTCGTTTTGGGATTACGCTGCCGCCGGGCCCTATGTCCCGATCGAGATGAATCCGGCCCAGGCCGGGGCGCTCGCCTACAAAGACGCGGTGTTTCTGTCGCCGCATAAGTTCATCGGTGGTCCGGGGACGCCGGGGGTACTGGTGGTACGTAGGGCACTGGTAAAGAACACCGTGCCCACCCAGCCCGGCGGCGGCACTGTTGACTTTGTCACCAGCGGCGAGGCGCTCTACAGCAGCGACGTCGAGCACCGCGAGGAGGCGGGGACGCCAGCGATCCTAGAATCCATCCGCTGCGGGCTTGTATTCCAATTGAAAGAGCAGGTGGGTGGGCACAGGATCCATGCGCAGGAATCGAAGATGATCCGCACCGCCATCGCCTCGCTGCGCCAAAACCCGAACATCCGCGTGCTGGGCAGTCCCAGCGCACATCGGCTGTCGATCCTCTCGTTCATGGTCCGCCATGGCGTGCGCTATCTGCATCACAACTATGTCATCGCGCTGCTAAACGACCTGTTTGGGATCCAGGCGCGTGGCGGGTGCTCGTGTGCGGGGCCGTATGGTGGGAGCTTGCTCGGCCTGGGGCCGGACAACGGCAAGGAGTTCCTACACATCGTCGGGCAGGGCTATTCATCGCTAAAGCCGGGCTGGGCGCGCGTGAACTTCAACTACTTCATCAGCGCGGCGGAATTTCGCTACATCATCTCGGCGCTTCACATGATCGCAGCGCACGGGTATGCGCTGATGCCGAGCTACGCCTTCAACCCGCGGACCGGACTGTGGCGTCACGTGCAGCATCAGCCGACTGAACCCGGGCGGCTGTCCTCGCTGCAGCTCGCAGCCTCCCTGACCCCAGGTGACTCGGCGGGCCACAGCCATCCCACGCTGCCAGAGAGCGCACTTGCTGCGCACCTGAACCAGGCGCGCAGCCTGCTTGCCGATGCCCTGAAGAGCACTCCCGCAGCGCTCCCTTCACCCCACCTCGATGCAGGTTTTGAGCAACTGCGATGGTTCCCGCTGCCGCACGAAGTCGCAGCGTTCCTTCGTCACCGCAATGCCGACCGGTCGGCCCACTAAACTACCTATGTGCAGAGCCCTTGCATATCTTGGGAAAGAAGCGCTGCTCGACGACTTCCTGTATCAGCCGGATAGCTCGCTGGTGCGGCAGTCCCACGACCCGCAACAGCTCCATCTGCTGAACCTGGGCGGATTTGGAATGATGGCCTGGCACCCGCAGACGCCCAACCCAGAGGAGCCCCTCAGCTTCCACTCGACAGATCTGCCGATCTTTGACCGCAACCTCAAGTCCCTGGCTCTGAAGGTCCGGGCAATGAGCGTGCTGGCGCACATCCGGGGCATCGCCTACCGGCCGAGCCCGGGGTATGGGAGCCACAATCTGCACCCATTCCGCTACCCCGGCTTCAAGATCGCCCTGGCCCACAACGGGGATCTCGCGGGCTTCGAGCAGATGAAGCTCGACCTCCTCCCCTACATGAAGCGCTCGATCGCAGCCCAGATCGGTGGGACGACGGACTCCGAGTGGGTCTATGCGCTGCTCATGTCGCAGCTTGTCGATCCGACGCGCTATGCCGATCGCGAGACGCTAGCCCGGGCGCTCAAGGACACGCTCTGCATCCTGCGCGAGGTCCGGGCTCGCCACGGCATTGCACAGAGCAGTTCCCTGAACCTGTTCCTGTCTGATGGCCGCATGATTGCCGGTCTGCGCTTCACGTTCGACTTCGGCTGCTATGCGACAGAAGACTGGCGGAGAATCCACGAGGCCAACCTGCGCTTCCTCAGCATGTGGTTCACGGTCGGCAGCCGCTACGGCCTCGCAGGTGGGGAGTGGAAGATGATCGAGGAATCCTCGGGTCCTGACTCTGCGCTACTCAGCTCCGAGCCACTTACCCGCGATATCTCCTCGTGGATCGAAGTCCCGGAGTATACGGCCTTGATCATAGAGCGCGGCGCGATGCCCGAATCCAAGCGTGGTGCCCCTGGGGAGCCAGGGAACGAAGCCCATCGGATCGGGGTCTCGGTGCTGCCGATGCATGCCTGAGCCGAGTGGTGCATGTGAATGATTGGAGCTTCCGACATGGCAGATGAGACCAGCGAGCTACCTTGCCAAGCCAACCTGCTCGACGCAACGGCTCTATTGGAGGTCGGCGAGGTGCTTGGTGGACTGCGACCCGTGCAGCACGCGGATGGCGCGGTCCTGTTTGGTCAAGGCAGCCGACCGGAGGGAGCCCTGCTCATCCTGGACGGAACGGCAGCACTGCGCACACGCTGGCCGGGCTTGGGCGAGCTTGCTATTGGCACAGCCACTGCTGGCGATTTGATCGGCGAAGGTGCGCTGATCGGAACCGCGCCGCACACCCTGACCGCTGTTGCGATGGGCCCACTGAGCCTACTGCGGATCGAGCCCAGACACTTCGCGGCGTTGTGCGCCATCGCCAGCCCATGGCACCGGCGCATCGTCCATCACCTGGCGCTGCGTCTGGCCTTGCGCGCCCGCAGCGCGATTCGCTTGGCGCAGCCGATCCTTGGCATCGGGTCCCGTGAACGAGCCGGAGTTGCGCAAGCCCATTCCCCCGGCTGCAGCTTTGACATCCGGCCGTTTCTGCCGATTCTCCCGTTCTTTCGCGGCTTCGCGGCGACAGAGGTGGACAGCTTCCTATCGAGCGCCCAGATCTTCGAGCTCTCATCTGGTGCGTGGTTGTTTACTCCCGAAAGTCCCGCGGACTCCGTGCATATCGTCCTGCGCGGAGCCCTTGAGCTGCGTCTGCCTGGACTGCAGCTCGGACGCCGACTTGGCGTCTTAGGGCCCGGCCGCTTGGTCGACTGTGTCGAGCTGATGCTCGGTGGACCGCGGCGGACCGAGTGCCAGCCCTGCGAGCGCTCGGTGGTCCTTCGCATCTCGGTCGCCGCCTTCCAAGAGGCGCTAGGTCGTGACGACCGAACCGCCTTTGCCGCCCTGTGCGCCACGACCCACGAGCTGATCGATCGCCTAGCCCGCGGCACGCGCTTGATGGCAAGCACGGGCATCGCGCGCATCCTCGGGGTGTAGCGCACCTCTCGCTCCTCGGTGCGGATCGTCTGTCACTCCGCCGCGCCGAGCGACCTCGTTCTGCCGACAAGAAGCAAGCCGACCGGAAAAGGCTAACCCGCGACGCAGTCGCTTGTCTGATTGCTCTTCGCGCGTGGCTCAGTCAGCGCACTTTGGTCCACTGAACTGGAATCGACCATTCCTGGGCCCACCTCTTAGGGGAGGACCTCTCACATCACAAGATCGATGCAGGCTTGTCGCGAACCGATTGAGGTCATTCGCTGTCCCGCTATTCCCCCAAGCATCGTAGCCGTGCTGGAAACATAGCCCGGTCGGCTTGCCGATTACGCTGGCTTTCCTGTGGGTGTCGGGCTGGCCAGGATGGCCCTGCCGGAGTCGGCGGTTCTGCGATCGGACTCGCCGATCATGTTGCGCACTTTCCAGGGGGCGCGTTGGCGAGATCACCTACACTTCGCCCTTGCTCGGCGTCGTGCTTGGCCGATTTTTCCTCGGCTCTGAACCGAGCTGTGTCCCAAGCGGTCTGCTATCGCCGCTTGTGCTTTTTGTTTGCGCTGCCGCGAATCGGCGGGCGG
>DAORCZ010000096.1:0-7982 GCA_035345735.1 Pseudomonadota bacterium
CAGTCGGTCAACACCACCGACTCGGCCGTGCAGATCATGCACATCCCCAGCGGCATCATCGTGCGCTGCCAGCAGGAAAAGTCGCAGCACAAGAATCGCTCGATGGCCATGCGCATCCTGCGCAGCAAGTTGCTCGATATCGAGCGCGAGAAGCAGGAGACCGCCGAGCGCGAGGCGCGACGGGCGCAGGTCAAGACCGGCGACCGCTCAGAAAAAATCCGCACCTACAACTTCCCGCAGGATCGTCTGACCGATCACCGCATCGGCCTGACCAAGCACAACCTGCCCAAGCTCCTCGACGGCGACATCCAAGAGATCATCGACGCCTTGCGCGCCTACTACCAGGCCGAGGCACTCAAGGGCAGCCAGTCCTAATTCGCTCGCCGGCTTGACTAGAGTTCTCAGTCGGTCCGCGCATCCTGTCGCACGACATCGTTCGCTTAAGTCACATCGCCTGAATCCGGGCCGCTTGGCCGAGGGAGATGTGCTTGACTTTGGCCAATGGCCCGATATTGTGCGGGCTCGCCGTGAAGCGCACGATCAAAATCCACATCGGCGGTCAGCAGTACATTCTGCGCAGCGATGCGGATGAGTCGTACGTCCAAGCTCTAGCCGACTCGGTGAATTCGCGCCTCGATGCATTCAAAGGCAGCCGACAAGTCGCGACGCAGTCCGATGTGGTGCTGGCGGCGCTGAAGCTTGCCGACGAGCTTGAGCATGAAAAGCAGTCGCAGACGCGGCTGCGAGCCCAGGTCCGCGGCCAGGTCGAGCTGATGCTGGGGCAGGTCGAAGCTCAGCTGCAGGCTCCGCCTAGCGCCGGCTCCGCGTCGAGCAGTCGCCGAGCGGTGCGCAGCCCCAAGGTCGCCGCGACCGCGACCCCGAAAGCCCGCTGAAAGCGAGTGCAGCGCGTGCCATTTGCCGACCCCCCACAGCCCTCTGACAGCGAGCCTGCCGAGCCCCGAAACACCGAGTCGGCACCGCGCCGCGGGAACGAAGTAGACGCGCACCAGCGGGACACGCAAGCGCAGAAGCGCGCACTGCGAGCCGAGCTACGAGCGCGGCGTAGCAGCGCTCCCGCTGTCGGCAGCGAGTCCGCTCGCCAAGCCGGAGAGAGGCTTTGGGCCCAGCTTGTGGACTCCGTCGACTGGTCGCAGGTGGGCTGCGCTGCACTATACGCATCCGTCGGTCATGAGCTGGATACCGAGCCGCTACAAAGACAGCTCAGCCGCCGCGGCGTGCGCACCTGTTACCCCCGCATCGTGTGCGAGCGACCGCCCGAGCTGGCCTTTCATGTCGTCGCTGATCCTGCCGAGCTAGCCCCGGCCCGCTACGGCCTGCGCGAGCCGCTGGCAACCGCGACCGCGGTACTGCCGACGGAGATCGACGTCTTCATCGTCCCCGGCCTAGCCTTCGATACGGCCGGGCGGCGACTGGGCCAGGGGCGCGGCTACTACGATGCGTGTCTGCAGTCTCAACCTGACGCACTGCGCGTCGGCGTCTGCCATCCCTGGCAGCACATTTCCGCGGTCCCCTGCGAGCCGCACGACGAGCGGATGGATCTGCTCGCCACGCCGCTGGCCTGTCTTGCGACCGGCAGCCGTACCCGTCATCGCCTGCAGCGCCTAAGTTCGCCGCTGGCGAGTCGGGATACCACCGTCGCTGGGACCGTTCGTCAACCAACGGAGAGCAAACTATGAACTACGCCCTGGGCATCGTCTTGGCAGCGCTGGCTGCGCTGCTGGGCTGGCTCGTCGGCCGTCGTATCTCGCCCCAGCCCGAGGTCGCGCGCGAGGACACGCAGCGCCTGCTCGACAGCGCGAAGGCTGAAGCTGAAAAGCTCAAGCAGGACGCGCAGGTCGAGAGCAAAGAGATCCTCCTGCGGGCCCAGCGCGAAGTCGACAGCGAGCTACGCAGCCGCCGCGCCGAGCTGGATCGCGAGGCCGAACGCCTATCGAAGCAAGAAGCCGGGCAGGCTCGCAAGGCCGAGCTTCTGGCCAAGCGCGAAGAGGAACAGACTCGACGCGAGCGCAACATCGTCAACAAGGAGCAGAGCGCTGAGGCCAACGCCAAGAAGGCCGAAGACCTCGCGCAAGAGGCCAAGAACAAGCTGGAGCAGATCGCCAGCTTGACCGCCGACCAAGCGCGCGCGCTGGTGACCGAGCAAGTGCGTGACGAGGCGCGCAAGGCGGCCGCTGCCGAAATCAAGCGCATCGAAGAAGAGACCAAGGCCCAGGCCGAGGAGCGCGCCAAGACCATCATCTCGGCCGCGGTACAGCGCCAGGCGGGCGAGTACGTCGCCGAGCGCACGGTGAGCGTGGTCTCGCTGCCGTCCGACGACATGAAGGGTCGCATCATCGGTCGCGAGGGTCGCAATATTCGCGCCCTGGAAGCCGCCACCGGCATCGATCTCATCATCGACGACACGCCCGAGGCGGTGATCATCTCGTGCTTCAATCCGGTGCGCCGCGAGATCGCTCGCATCGCGCTTTCCCGCCTGATCTCCGACGGTCGAATTCATCCCAGCCGCATCGAAGAGGCGGTGCACAAGGCGACGCAAGAGATCGACGAGCAGTGCAAAGAAGCCGGCGAGCAGGCGGCCTTCGATCTCGGTCTGCACAAAGTGCATCCCGAGCTTCTGCGCGCGCTCGGCAAGCTCAAATATCGCAGCACCGGCACGCAGAACCTGCTGCAGCACAGCGTCGAGGTGGCCTGGTTGGCCGGAGCGATGGCCAGCGAGCTGGGCTTCAACGCCAAGACGGCCCGACGCGCAGGTCTGTTGCACGACATCGGTCGCGCACTCGACCAGGAGGCAGAAGGCTCGCACGCGGCGGTGGGGGCCGCGCTGTGCAAGAAGCTCGGCGAGCACCAGCGCATCGTCGATGCCGTCGCCTCGCATCATGGCGAGCGTCCGCCGCAGAGCCTGCTCGACTATCTGGTGGATGCCGCCAACGTACTGTCGAGCCAGCGGCCGGGCGCGCGTCGCGAGCAGCTTGCCTCCTATGTGCAGCGCCTGCACGACCTGGAGAAGCTGTGCCAGACCCTGCCCGGTGTCGAGAAGGCCTACGCCATTCAGGCCGGTCGCGAGCTGCGCGTATTCGTCGAAAACGACCGCATTGCCGACGATGGCACGACGATCCTGGCCCGCGATCTGGCGAAGAAGATCGAAGAGGAAGCGGCGTATCCCGGCCAAGTGCGAGTCTGCGTCGTGCGCGAGACCCGCTCCACCGACTATGCCCGCTAGGTCGAGCGGCTCTGCGATCCAGCTGCTGCTGCGGGAGAGTGTGCGGGCGGCCGTTTCGCCGACGCTGCGGCAGCGGCTACGGCGTCAGCTGGGCCGAGCGCTCTTGGCCACTGGCCAGGGCCCAGCGCTCGTCTGCCTGACGCTCAGCGACGATGCCGAGCTGCACGAGCTCAACCTCGCGTACGCCGGCGAGGATCACGCAACCGACGTTCTTTCGTTCTCACAGCTCGAAGCCATGGCCCCGCTGCACGTACCGGCGCCGCTGCCGATCCTGCTCGGCGACATCGTGATCTCGGTGCCGATCGCGACCCGCCAGGCCGATGAGCGACGGCATCCCCTCGGCGATGAGCTGCTACATCTTGCGGTCCACGGGCTGTGCCACCTTCTGGGATATGATCACGCCACGCCGCGTCAAGAGCAGGTGATGTTTGGGTACGAGGCTGCGCTGCGCTGTGAAGCGACGGCTCGCCGCAGCGTTCGGCTCTGCCCCGCACCACCGCGCCCCACCAAGCGGGGACGAGCCACGGCCGCGGCGATCAGCGCAGGAAGATAGGGGGATCGTCATGGCTGCCTGGAGCTTCGCCATCATCTCGGACGTGCACGTCTACAGCAGCGGCAAGGTGCCGCAGGACTTCACCACCGTCGTGGCTGAGCTAGCCGCCGCCCAGCCGCGCTTCGTCGTGGTGTCCGGCGACGCCACCGTCGGCAATCCCGGAGACGGGGTCAGCGACGAAAAAGTCGGAGCCTGGTGGATCGCCTTCCGCGCCGCACTAGCGCCGCTGCGACAAGCCGGCATCCCGGTCCTGGTGATCGCTGGCAACCACGACTACTACACCGATGCGCACCGTCGTGGCTACGTCGCGGCCTGGGCCGATATGGCGCAAGACGTGCAAAGCAGCGGCCTCGGTACACTGGGCGGTCAGCCGCCCCTTTCGTACGCGCTGCGCGTCGACGATGCCTTCCTGCTGTTCCTGCACACCGTGGATCAGAAGCTGGAGCCCGAGGTCGAGGCCTATGCTCAGGCCGCGCTGGCCAGCGACGAGGCGACGACGGCTGCGCTGCGCCTAGCGATTGGTCACGTGCCGCTTGTCTCGATGATGGGCAAGACCAGCGAGACCTACCGCGACCGCCTGGGCAGCCTGCTGGTTCGCGGGGGCGTCCGTGCTTTTTTCTCGGGTCACGAGCACCTGGTCTGGGATCAAGCGCTGGCCTTCGAGGGCGGTACGCTACGTCAGATCCACGTCGGCACAGCCAGCGGCACCTATCACTATCCGCTGAACGCCGCGACCTTCGACGCCTACTGCCAGAACGGCAAGGGCACCCTGCCCTTCAGTGGCCAGGTCTTTTCGCTGCTGCCGGGAACACGCCAGCAAGCCGACAAGGTCACGCTGGCTTGGGTCGATGTCGACGGCGGAAGCTACGAAGTCCGTCCCCTCTGCCTGCGCGACGGGCACCTCGTGCGCTTCGGCCAATAGCCAAAGCCCCCGCTGCGCGAGCAGCAGGGGCGAGGCGTTTGGCGATTTTGGGGGGAGCAGGGGGGCTCCGACGAGGAGCCCTGGGGAGGGAGGTGCGCTGCGGCTACTTGATTTGAAATTCGTTCAGCAGCTTGTCCATGTACTTCAACGCGCTCTCTGCCTTGATCGCCTCGATTGGGTCGGCGATGCCAGCGCGGATTTCCCCATCGAGCGTCGAAGCGCCGACGGCCAGCGCCTTGTAGGCGTCGATCGTCTGGAGCTGACTCATCCACCCGGCCAGCATGCGGCGCGTATCGACGCTGCGCACCTTGTCGGTGTTGGCTAGCTGCTTGACCGCTTCGGCGAACAGCGCATCGCGGATCGTGCTCGACAGCGCGACCGTGCTGAAGCGCGAGCCCGCCGGCAGCGACTCGATCACTAGGCGCTGGAAGATGCGACGGACAATGACGTCCGCGCGAGCGCCGTAGCCCGGCTTCATCGCCAGCTTCATCGGATCCAGCGCACCGACCTTGAGGCCGTAACCCATGGTGTTCCACAGGTCGTTGAGCGCCTTGGTCCGCGCCGTCGTGGTCTGCGCCGCGCGCACGTAGTTCAGCACCGCGTTCAGCGTCGTGTTCGGCGACACCGTGCTGGTCCCGTCCATGTAGTCCTTCATGATGAACAGGTAGTCATCAAGATAGGTCTTGGTGTACGGGTCATCGAAGCGGTCGAACGTGGTGCAGTCGGGATCGACGGCCACGCCGCTGTCGTTGCAGAACTTGTCGGTCGGGCGGGTGGTCGACAGACCGTACAGCAGCTTGATGGCGTCGATATCGTAGCTCTGCGGCTTGTCGGCGTTCACCGCGTCGAAGTCATCCACGTACTCCATGACCGACGAGGTGTAGATCTTCATGGCGTCGTTGAACTTCAGCGAGCCCTTGAAGTTGTGACGCAGGCCGAGGGTGTGGCCGATCTCGTGCAGGATGGTGTGCGTGATGTACTGCTCGACCTTCTGCTTCTTGGTCAGGAAGGCCGCGCCGTCGCGGGGACGGGGCACCAGGCGCTCGGTCTCGCCGCGCTCAGGCCGCGAGCCCTTGTAGATCGGCGCCCACAGCATGCAGTTGTCGGTCATCTTCTGGCCGCCAATCGAGTCCCAGTTGAGCAGCGACAGCTTGGGCTTGTCGACCGTGCCCAGCTTGAGCGGCATCGGCGGATCGTCGTCGAAGATGATGTCGGCGATCTCGACGAAGATCGGGCTGAAGTAGACGCTCGCGCCGCGGATCTCGCCGGTATTCGGGTTGCTGCGCCAGTTGGCGAAGGCCGCGCCGAAGTTCGGGTCGCTATCGACGATGATGAAGTTCTTGTCGTCCTGGCCGAAGTCGTCGTCCTTGGTGCCCTTGCGCACCTTGAGGGCGTCGAAGCCGAACACGCTGTTCCAGTTGGTCACGCCCTTGGAGATGGCGCCGAACAGGTCGTAGCCAGCAAAGCGCGGATCCGCCTGCAGCTTGTCGACGCTGTCACTGACCACGAACTCGACCGGCTTAGCTGCCGAGACGCCCCACTTGATCGAGCGAATGGCGAAGGCCGCCTCGTTCGGAATCAGGCGATCCTGGGCGCGGAAGTAGAGGTCCTGGCCATCGATCTGCGCCACCGGGCCCTCTTTGAAGCCCATGGTCTCGTTGTAGCGACGCAGGCCGATACCGAGGGTGCCAGCGACGCGGAACAGGTTGTCCTCGCCCAGGCCGTCGTTGTTCGGATCGGGCTTCTCGCCGTAGCCAGCGAAGACCATCTCGTAGGTGATGCCGTCCTTGCTGGTCGTCTCGCGGTACTTCTGGCTGAACGACAGCTCGACCTTGACGCGATCGGCGCCGCTGCCACCGGCGTAGGCATCGCCCACCACCGAGAAGCGGTTCAGGCCCTGCGCCGGATCGAACAGCACGAACTGCGACGAGCCCGGCAGACGATCGAACGGCGGATAGGCGACCTGCTGATAGGCATCGACCAGCAGCTCGGGATCAAAGAAGTCGCTCGTCTTCTTGCGCGAGTCGGTGTCAAAGACGTACAGGCGGCCGTTCTGCTGCTTGAACGACACGACGCGCGTCCCCAGCGACACCGCCGCCGAGTTGTACACGCCGGCCGGGTGATTCTGGCGCAGGTACGACGACAGGAACCACTTGGTCGCCGTGCCCAGCTCCTTCTTGTTGATGGCGAGGTAGAAGTCGTCGCCGAGACCGACCTGATCCACCGCTGCCAGCCCGTGCAGCTTGTTCTGGCGTAGAGCCTTGGTTTGCGCCGATACGGCTCGCGGCACCATTACGAACGGTGCATCGAGATCCAGCTGCAGCAGCGCGCTCTCTTCTTGGGGACCGCACGCGGTGTGCAGTCCGCAGAGGAGCAGCGCCGCGCCAGCAATCGGCGTGGCCGGACGGCTGGTAAACCAGCTTGGAAACAGCGTTTTGCGAACTTGAGTTCTCATGGCCTTGACCTCTCTGGGCAGCATCCTGCTGCACCGTTCAAGCGGACGGGACCTTAACACAGGGGGCTGACACCCCCTGGTAAAAAGTGTTGGCAAATCAACAAGTTATGTAGTCGAGTGGTCGTGCCATGCCCCTGTCCAGCCACCCCCTTCCTCCCGTCGCTGAGCCGGGTATATTGCGCGCCGTAACGCTCAACCTTTGGGGCGAACAACCCCCGCTTGAGCGCCGCTTGCAGCTCTGTGCTCAGCAGCTCTGCGCGCTGGCTCCGGATGTCATCGCGCTGCAAGAGGTCAGGCAGGTGCCGGACAGCGTTCCCAACACCGCGCACACCCTAGCGGCCGCGCTGGGCATGCACTGCGTCTTTGAAAAGACCGTGGCCTGGGGAGGCGGGGAGGAGGGGCTGGCGATCTTGTCACGCGCGCCGATCCTCGCCTCGGGTCACGTCCGCCTGCCACACCCCATGCCCGAGCAAGCTGACGAGCGCATCTTCCTGTGGGCGCTGGTCGATACCGCGGATCGCGGCGCCGGCCCGGTCCTGGTTGGGTCAACTCACTTGACCTATCGCATGATGCACGGCATCCAGCGCGAAGATCAGGTGCTGGCGCTGGACGCTGCCGCGAACGAGCTGATGCAGAAGTACAAGCCGGCCGTCACCGTGCTGATGGGCGACTACAACGCCGCCCCCGACACCGACGAGATGCGCTTCCTGCGCGGGCTGCACACGCTGGGTGGACGGCGCACGTTCTATCAGGATGCGTTCCTGGCCCAAGAGGCCGATGGTGACCTGCGTCATCGCCAAGCCGGGGCCGG
>DAORCZ010000096.1:8082-14429 GCA_035345735.1 Pseudomonadota bacterium
AGCGCGATGCGCTCGGGCCCGCTGTAGACGTTGAAGCGACCGTCGCGACAGAAGCCGACCAGCGTGATGTTCGCCTGCTGCGCCAGGCGCACGGCCAGGCTCGACGGCGCACCGACCGCGACAAACACCGGAAAGCCGGCCCGGTAGGCCTTCTGCAAGAGCTCAAAGCCCGCGCGACCACTGACTACCAGGATCTGCTCCGACCACGCCGGGGCCCCCGAACCCGCAGAACCCGTCGAGCCAGCCGCCCACAGCGCCGCGCCGATCAGTTTGTCGACCGCGTTGTGGCGGCCGATGTCTTCGCGCACCAGCCGCAGCCCGCCTGTCCAATCGAACAACGCCGCGGCATGCAGACCACCGGTGCGGGCGAACACCGCCTGCGCCTCGCGCAGGGCAGCGGGCAAGGCCGCGATGCGGTCCGCGGGAAGCGGCGGCAGCGCAGTCGGTGGGGCATGAGCCCCCGCAGGCGAGGCGGTCAGCGCCAACAGGGCATCCAAGCTGCGGCGACCACACAGCCCACACGCGCTGTGCGTGAAACCCTGGCGCTCGAAGCTCCGCCACGGCACGCGCAACCCCGGCCGAAACTGCACGATCACGCGGTGCGCATCGGTGGCGCGCAGCGACTCGATCTCATCGCGCTGCGACAGCAAGCCCTCGGAAAACAGATACCCAAGCGCCAGCTCGCAGTCGCGGCTCAGTGTTCCTTCGACCTCTAGCCCGGGCGTGCGCAGGGTCAGCGAGATCGTGCGCTCCTGCCGGCAGACGAGCGCGCTCTCAAGGCTCGCGTCGTCCTCTACCCAGTCGGCCAGCACACGGATCTCAAGTGGCTCCTCCGCAGCTAGCTCATCGAAACGGGCGCGCGTCTCGCCGCTTGCCCCCTCGACCGCATACACCGCCCGACGCTGGCTGCTCTGCAGAGCCTCTGACCCCTCCTCCTGCGCGTGGCTCGGCTGGTCGGACACGAGCAGGCTCGCCTGGCCCTAGGGCCGGTACTCGCAGTGCAGCGTCAGATCGATCAAGTCGATGCGCGAGAGCTGCAGGTTGATGACCGTGCCCGCCGGAAATTCGGGCAGCGATGACACCCGCTGCCAGATCGGCACTCGCTCGAAGCGAACGAGGTTGTCGCGCTCTTTGACCACGATGGCGGTGGTCTGCTCGATCCCTTCCTGCAGCAGGAAGCGCAGCGAATAGAAGCGCTCCATGTTGCGCTGAAACTCGTCGTAGGCCGGCGTCGTTAGCTCGATGTCGCGCAGGATGCTCTGCAGCTCGCCATCGCGGCCGGCAAAGGGCGACGGCTCGTCGTAGACCACGGACAAGAGCAGCCACTGGTTCACCAGATCGACATAGCGCCGCAGCGGCGAGCTAGACCACAGGTACTGCGCCACACCAAGAGCTAGGTGCGGCGCTGGATACAGGCTCATGCGCACCTTGCCGCCGTCTTGCACACGGAACAGCGCATGCACATCGCGGTCGCCCAGCAGCTTGCCCCAAGTGCTGTTGACGTAGATCATCAGCTCCGACACGACGCGGTCTGACGGCGCGCCGCGACGACGGGGCAGGATGCGGATGTGTTCCCCCTCGGCGCCGCGATCGACGTAGAACAGGAAGTCGGTCTTCTCCATCTCGCCCTTGCCGCGCGCTTCCCACAGCGCCGTCGCGAGCCCGTACAAAAAGCACAGCTCACTGGCGAAGGGGAAGTCGCCGCCGCCGCGGGCGATGGCCGCTTCATCGAACTCGTCATCGATCTGCGGATAGCGCAGGTTCTTCTTGATCGGAACCAGCTCGACGCGCGTATCGGTGCCCAGGATGCGATAGCTGCCATCGCCGCTCACCATCAGGTACAGCGACAGCGCTGGACAGTCGCGCCCTTCGTCCAAAGAAAACGCCGTGATGATCGGCGCCGGCAGCATGGTGATCTTGTCGCCAGGCAGGTAGACCGTCGACAGCCGATTGCGAGCGATGGCATCGGCGGGCGATTCGGGCAGAAAACCCAGCGCCGGCGCCGCGATGTGGATGCCCACCTGCACGTTCCCCCCGGGGAGCCGGGTCACCGAGAACGCGTCGTCGACTTCGGTGGTCGTGATGTCGTCGATTGAAAATGCCGCAACCTGGGCGCGGGGCAACCCAGCGGGTATGTCGAAGTGTGGCCCGCCCTTTTCGGGCAGCGCCGCATCGCGACCTTTGGGAAAGTTCTCGAACAGGAAGCGCCCCAGGTGGTAGTCGCGAACGTCTTTGAGCGCACCGCAGCGCAGAAAAAGCTGCGCTGGACTTACGCGCAGCTTCTGCGCCGCCTGCTCCACCGCCTTGGCTTCGATGCTGCCTCCGTCGGGGCGATAGAGCAGCGTCGGCAGGCGCGAGGCGATCTCGCGCGGCAGCTGGCCTTCGGCTAATGCATTAGCAAGCGTGCTAATCTTTTGACTGCGGTCCGCGCGCCGGGCTGCCGTTTGCTTGGCGGCTGCGATCTCGGCTTCGGTCGCAGGAGCGAAGCGACCGTGACTGCGCCGATGGAAGTGGCTGTGGCCCCCGCTCAAGCGCAGCAGGATGGCGGTCGCCTGCAGCGGCGTCGGTTTCTGGCCGAAGTATTCGCCGGCGAGGTCGCTGAACAGCACCTCTTGCCCGGCCACGCACTGCCAGAGGAATTCCAGGTCGATCTCGCCGGCCAGCGCCTGCGCCTGGGGCAGCAGCGACTCCAGCGGCCCGTCGAAAGCGGCGGGGGCAAACTGCAGCAGCACGCGATCCGCGCGGAGCTTGCTGCGCTTGCGATGCGGCGGGGGTGACTCGATGGTCAGCGCCCCGTCTTGGCTCTCGAAAATCGTCGCGACGCGGACCTGGCCGTCGTCCTCATAAAGTACGTGCATAGACACTGCGGGGCAGTCTACCGGCCAGGGCGCCAGCGCCGGGAAAAAAAGGCAGCGCGCTGCGAAGAAGACGCGGCCAGTGGGCGGCGACGAGCAGGTGCGCGACTGAGCAACCCAAGAAGGGGGGCTGCCCGAGACTTGGCCTAGGGACTCTGCGGCGTGGGCTTTTCGGGCTCGGGCTTGGGCGGGTTCGACTTGTTCTCGGGCTTCTTCTTCTTGTCAGGACCGCCCCAATCGAAGAGCTTGGTGCCGCTGAGCTCGCCCGGATGGCCGGGGGTCAGGCCCGCCGGGAGGGTGCTGCGGTTCGGCGGCGTCTGGCCCGGCTGCGCCCCGGTCAGCGAGCGCGCACCGGCCCCTTCCTTGCCTGTATCACCGGTCTGCGCACCGGCCCGCAGGGTAGCCGCAGTGCCCAAGCCAGCGGCTCCGGGTGCGGCGGCACCGACTCCAGGCTTGCGACGTCGAGCCGGCTCGGCCGGCGGGGGCGAACCGGTATCTGAGCCTCCCGCTCCGACTCCTGGGACGCCCGTGCCGCCGCTGCCCGTCCCGCCGCTACCACTGCCCCCGCCGCCCCCGGCTTGCGCCAGGGCTTCGCGACGGGCGACGATGCGCGCCGCGATCTGCTGCCGCTCGGCCGAGTGCAGACCGGCGCGGGGATTGCTCAGCGGCTCGGTCTCGCGCAGCGCCGCGAAGAGCTGCGAGCCAGTGAGCGATACGCTCTCGATGCGACGGGCGGTGAAGTCGTTGTCGTTGACGACCACGAAGCCGGCATCGCGGCCATCGTGCGAAAAGACCTGCGGCGGCAGGCTGACCCGCGGAAGCTGCGCCGACCGCGGCAGCGCCATGCGCACCGGCGGACCGCCGTACGGCTGCGGTCGCCAAGCGATGACGCGATCGCTGACGCGGAACTCGACCCAGGCGGGACTCCAGTCGCGACCGGGCAGCCAGGCCCAGGTGCAGTTGTTCAGACCGACTTCGACCCAGCGACCGTAGTGGTCGGTGACCCAGCTGATCTTCGAGCTGCTGACGAAGGTCCAGCCGAACTCCGACATCGTCCAGTGACCGCGCTGGTAGGGCTGAAAATCGACGCCCACGACATCGGGATGGGGGCAGAAGACGTGCCCGTAGCGATCGGTATCCAGCCAGGTGCCGTAGTCGCGTAGCACCTCGAAAAACTCTTCGATGGGGATGACTTTTTGATCCGGCACCAGGGCGGCGAGCTGCGCCTGCGCCGACGGGATCAGCGACGACAGCATCGGCGGCGACAGCCCCAGCGCAAGCCCGCAAAGCAGGCCCCAGACGACGCGCGACCGCCGACGCGCGACCGCTGCAAGGTAGGCAGAGGGAGCACTCGACCGATGGCAGGTATGGGCTTGGAATGTCGGCATGCCGGAATGACTGCGCTCTGCTCTCTATATTTGCCTAGCTTGCGGCAACCGTGCTACTTCCGCCGGGACTGCGCAACGGTTTTCAGGTCCCCCCCAAGGGTGTGACCAGGGAGTAAGGATGAAAGTCGGACTGGTGGGCTTCTCTGGAAGCGGTAAGACCACGGTGTACAACGCCCTCACCGGGCAAAAGGCCGAGACCGGCTACGCCTCGCGAGGCAGTGGCAAGACCAACCTGGGCGTGGTCAAGGTGCCCGATGCTCGCGTCGAAGCCCTGAGCGCGATTCACAGCCCCAAGAAGATCACCTTCGCCGAGATTCACTTCGTCGATGTCGCGGCGCCGCCGGGCGCAGGCGGACGCAGCCTCGATACCTCGGCGCTGCCGGCCATGCGCGAGGTCGATGCGCTGGTGCAGGTGGTCCGCGCCTTCCCAAGCGAAGACGGCAAGGCCGCCGATCCGCTGGGCGAGGTGCAGGATCTTCTGACCGAGCTCACGCTGGGCGACCTGGCACCGATCGAAAAGCGGCTGGACCGCCTGAAAAAAGAGAAGGGCAAGCCGGGTGAGATCGAGCTTCTCGGAAAGCTGAAGGCGCACCTCGAAGCCGGGAAGTCTCTGCGCGATCTCGAGCTGAGCGAACAGGACCTCGTCGCCGTCTCGGGCTACCGCTTCCTGACGCAGAAGACGCTGCTCATCGTGCTCAACGTCGCTGAGGGCGATGTCGACAAGCCCATCGACCCCCGCCTGGCCGCCTATGCCGCCGAGAACAAACTCACGATTATTCCGCTCTCCGGCAAGCTGGAGATGGAGCTTGCCGAGCTGGGCCCCGACGAGCAGAAGGCGTTTCTGGCCGACCTGGGACTCAGCGATACGGCGCTGCCGCGCTTTGTGCGGGCGGCCTATGCTGCTCTCGATCTGATCAGCTTCCTGACCGCCGGTCCCGACGAGTGTCGCGCCTGGACGATTCGTCGCGGCACCAATGCGGTGCGCGCCGCCGGCAAGATCCACTCGGACATCGAGCGCGGCTTTATTCGCGCCGAGGTCATGACCTTCGACGACTTCATGACCTACAAGAGCGAGGCCAAGGTCCGCGAAGCCGGCAAGGCGCGACTCGAAGGCAAAGAGTACATCGTGCGCGACGGCGACATCGTCCACTTCCGCCACAACAGCTAGCCGGGTCGTGGGCGTACGCCCCCACGGCTAGCGCAAGCGGCGATACGGATCGCTGTTCTCGTCGGATTCTTCGGCCGGGGGAGTGGCCGGAGGAGGCGTCTCGGGGGGCTTGGCCGGCGGCTTTGTGACCGGGGCTTCGGCAGCGGGAGCCGGGGTTTCGGGCTTGGGCTCGGGCTTAGCTTCCGGTTTCACCTCGACCGCTGCCGGGCTCGTCGGAGCAGCCGGCGCAGTCGCTGCGGGCGCAGTCGCTGCGGGCGCAGTCACCGCTGGTGCAGTCACCGCTGGTGCAGTCGCCGCCGGTGCGGTCCCCGCGGGGCTCGCCGGCTGTGCTGGCTGGCCCACGGCTGGGGCTGGAGTCGGCGCAGTCGGAGTCGTCGGCGTCGGTACGGTTGCGGGCCCCGCTGCCCCGACCGGCGGCACTGCCTTGTTTTCACCAGGCTTGGCGGCAGGCGCAACAGGCGATCCGACGGCAGGCGGACGTGGCGCAGCGGGGCGCGACGGAGTCGAGCCACCACGGACCAAGTTCACCGGAGCACTGGTCGGGGGCGGCACCGGCGGCGGAGCGGTTGTCGGGGGCGGTGTCGGCGGACGCTCGCGCCCGTACGCATAGAGCAGACCAACGAGCACGCCGATGGCGATGGCGCCTCCCACACCGACTAGCTGCTTCCAGTGCTGCTGCCAAAACGGGGGAGGCGGGGCATAGGCGTCGTCGCTCTCGACCGCAGCGCGGCGGCTTGCTGCCCGACCGGATGCGGGACGCGCTGTCGCGGGACGTCCGCCCTCTGACCGCCCGACCCGGCCGCTGCTGCGCGGCAGGCGAGGTGCGGGCGCTTCGTCTTCCTCGTCGAGGTCTTCGTCGAAGTCTTCGTCTTGCTCAGCTTTGCCCCGGGCATCCGCGGCGGCAGCGGATCGTCCGTCTTTTCCGGGCCCGGCCTT
>DAORCZ010000097.1:0-14366 GCA_035345735.1 Pseudomonadota bacterium
GCGCCGCGATGCTCACGTTGTCGAGCGCGATGTTCGGCGTGGTGTACGAGAACTGGATGCCCGCCCCCAGGGACGCCGGGACGCCCACCTGATAACCCAGCTTCAGCCGGCCGACGAACTCGTCAGCGCCCGAGCCGGACACACTGTAGACGGCCCTGCCGGAGTGGAACCACTCGCGCGTCAGCCGGTTGCGATCCATCGGGTACACCCCGTCGAGAAAAGTGTCCCACTGCTGGATCGTCAGCGTGCGGCCTTTGCCGTCAGACAGACTCTGCTCATCATCCATGCCCATGCACCCATAGTAAGAAAAAATGGGGGGCTTGGGCTAGGGGGCAGGCTCGCGATGGGCGGGGACCGGTGTACGAATCACCGTCGACATCTCCGGTGGCATCGCACTGGCAGGTGGCATGGTGTGGACGATCGCCCCAGCAAGCCGGAATGCGCCTGCGGGACTGCGCGCCTTGCTATGATGTACGGATGCTGGGGCATCGCCTTGCAGCGTCGCTGGGGTTACTGGGAGTCTTGGGGTGTGGCCTGGCCTGGGCAGAGCCGCAACCGCAGCCACCACCGGTTCCGCCGGGGAGCGGGGGGCCGCTGGCGCCCGTGCCGGGTCCCCCTCCAAACCCGTGGCCGATGCCGGAAGGGAGCTTGCCGCCGCCCCCATACGGAATGCCGCCCGGGGTTCCAGCGCTGCCGCCGCCACCGGTCGCGGTGATGCCGCCGCCCGTCGCGCTCATGCCGCCGACCGCGCCCGGGCGCCGGGTGTTCGTCCACATCAACGCGGATGACATCAACGCCACGCTCTCGGTCTACAAGCGAACCGAGTGGCAGCAGCGCCGAGGACGACGCGGCTGGTACATGAGGCGAGTGCGGATCTGGAGCACGGTCTGCCGCACGCCCTGTGACGTCGAGGTCGATGCCGATGGCCTGTACGCCATCGATGGGTTGAACGTCCGCGACTCAGATGACTTCCAGCTGCCGACGGTGGGGCCGGTGACGCTGAACGTCAGCGCTGGCCACCCCAGCACGTATGTCGGTGGCGTCGTCATGACATCGCTTGCGTCGATGCCGACGGCCGTTGGGCTGGTCCTTCTGCCGGTGGGGCTCGCGCTTTACAACAAACCGGAAGGGCAAGGGCTGGCAATCGCCGGCGGGATCACGCTGGGTGTGGGGCTGCCCTTGGTGATTGGCGGGATCTACATGCTGGTGGTCTCCAAGACGCGGGTGTGGACCTCGGACGGCTATCGCTTGGCGTCGCTGCGCGGGCTACAGCCGACGGCCAATGGGGCGTTGGTCCGGTTCTAGTTCCCGCAACCCTCTCGCTGCTGCCGGACTGCTTTGCGGTCCCCCGCATCAAGGAAAGGCGCGGGCTCAACGCCTGCTTTTATGCGAAGAGCGCCCGGGTGTCCTGCCCTTCCCGCACGCCCGGTCTCACGACGAACTTCATCACTGACCACCCCCGCCACCGCTGCCGCTACCCGCTGGAGCGCCGAACGCTGCGCACGTGGTCTATGGCCTCAGCAAGCCCGTAGCGAACCGCAGACCCAATGCTGCTCGCTTTTCGGTCCAATCAACACTGACAGTTGAGTCGGTTAAATATCTATTGCTGAGTTTGTTTCGATTAGTTGAACTCGCTACAGGCAAATTTTCCGAGCAATTGATGTTGACAACTACTATGTCACGAGATTATCAAAGCTCAATGGAGATAGTCCATCATGACAAATTGTAACCCTCTAAACAAAATCGAGACAAGCTTCAAGAATCCGAGAATGGCGACCTGGAGAGTAGCATCTTCTAGGCATCTCTCTATTATCCTGCTCGGCTCGATACTCAGCTGCGGTGGAGTAGAAGGTACCCCTGGACAAATGGGGTTGAAGGGCGATAAGGGCGATAAGGGCGATAAGGGCGATTCTGGGAGTGTTTTTGCTGACTGCCCTATCGACTATGAGCACGACAAAACCGCAACAGGGATCATCCTTTGTAAGCGCGGAACGGATGAGGTTGTGAAGGTTGGTGCGAAAGGAAGCGCATTTTGGATCGATCGTTACGAGGCGAGCGTATGGGACAGCGAGGATGGAAAGGGGAAACAATATGGCGCAATGATGGATGATTACCCATCAGATTTCCCAAAGAATGGCCAGCTATCCAAACCACTATTTGCTCTTAGTAAGAGCGGTGTAACGCCAAGTCGATACATTACTTGGTTTCAAGCAAACGAGGCTTGCGCAGCATCGGGGAAACGACTGCCCACCAATTCCGAATGGCAGAGAGCCGCCCGAGGTACCCAGGATCCAGGGTCGAGCGGTACTGGTGGCGCTTCCTGCCTGACGCAAGGAGCGGCTGGGCCCCGACCAACGGGTCAAGGCACAAAGTGCACGAGTGATTGGGGCGTGCAGGATATGGTGGGAAATCTAGCTGAGTGGATCGATGATTGGATGGCAGGCGCAGGACAACTCGGTAGCACCAGCAACAAGCAGCCCTGGCCGGCTCAGTATGGCAAGGACGGGACCTCGAACATAGTCAGCGCGACTTGGCCAGATGGTGCGATTGGCCTTCCTAGCGCGGTGGTACGAGACGCGCCTTGGGGGGCAGGAGAAGTGGCGGGTATCTTCGCCTATGGAGTTGACTCGTCTCCCGCGCGAGTTGTGGAGGTATTTGGCTTTCGCTGTGTCGTTCCCCGTTAGTGCGCCGAACAAGCGCCGCTCGTGACGGTCAGCACAGTGAGGATCGTCTCGCTTCCACGGGTTGCGTGGTTCGGCGTGATGGGTTCGTGTGCTGCTATGGGCGGGGTTATGACTGGCGCTGTATGGACTGAGTGGCCGGGGCGGTGGTCATTGCGGCGCAGCTATCGGGGCGGGGCGGCTTGCCGGGTGAATGGTTCTGGCATTGGCACGATCTGGGGGCGGCGATCTTGGCGCAGTATCGCGATATGAGTCGTACTCACATCCGAATGCGCTCGGCAATGTTTAATGGGGAGCGGGGCTGGAGTTCCCCGGGGTGCCGTTGCTGCGCACAATCGGGGGAAGTGGGAAGTCGCGTTTCTCGACGGGATTCAGGGTCCACGGTGAACAATTCCCTTGCCGTGGGCGGCGACCATGGCTTGGGCGATGTCGCTGGCGATGTGGAGGGCGGGGTTGCCGAGGCCGGTGGGGCTGCGTTTGAGGCGGGTCTCTAGCGATTCGCCCTGCAGGAATTCCATGACGATGTAGGCGGCGCCGTCGTCGAGCAGGCCGAACTCGTAGACCTCGACGAGACCGGGGTGCTGGATGAGGTTGACGGCGCGGGCCTCGTTGAGGAAGCGGGTGCGGAACTCGGGATTCTGCGAAAGCTGCGCGTGCAGGACTTTGATGGCGGCGCGACGCTCGATGTATAGGTGCACGGCTTCGTAGACGGCGCCCATGCCGCCCTTGCCGAGCAGGCGCAGCAAGCGGTAGTTGCCGACCCGGGCCCCTGGCTGGAGGGGCTGGGGGAGCACGTCCTGGGCGTTACTGAGCAGGGTCATACAACGTCCTATTCTGTCACCGGCAGAACTGCGGAGCCGGCAAAGAATCGGAGAGATTCATGAGGACGAGCCCCGTGGGCAGGCAGGCGCCGTAGGCCACATCGCACTGATACGGAAAGGAACGCCCGCAGTCACGGTCGGTGCTGCAGCGCTTGACCCAGTAGGTGACGGGAGGGGATGCCGGCTTGCCGGCCTCGGCCTCGGCGGCCCAGGTGATGCGGGTGATGCCGGTCGAGCCACAGCCGGCGGGGAGGGGATCGGGCAGGACGCAGCCCCCGCCGGGCCAGGGCGCCAAGAGCTCGCGGATGCAGACGCCGCGCCCGCAGTCGCTGTTGCTGCTGCAGGCCTGACCCAACGCCGCCGAACAGTCGCTGCCCGCGATCACCGGATCGGGGGGCAGCGGTACCCCACCGGGCTCGGGCGGACAAGCGAGGGCGGAGGCGGCTTGGTAGTAGCCGGCGGCGAGCGCCTTGCCGCCGGGCGACAGGTTCTCGCTCAGGGTCTGCGGCAGGTACAAAAGGATGCTGTGGGCGTTGGCGAGGATCGGTTCGTCGCTGTCGCGGCGCAGGTTGCGGTTGCGATCGTAGTAGCCAAGCAGCGTTCCGAGGGCAAAGCGCGAGCCGCCCGGCAGGTTGGTGTAGTGCTGGGCCTGCGGCGTGTCGAAGACCTTGAGCGTAAAGCTAAACGGCACGCTCGACTGCGCCGTGATCGAGGGCTGCTCGATAAGCTCTGCGACGCTCTTTACGCGGGGTCCGCGCGGGCTCCAAAACGCACTCAGTCGCAGGAGCGGTTCTTCCAGCGGCAGGATGTCGGAGGCGCCCTTGACGTTGCCGCGCACGGTGAGGAGCGGCTCGCCTTGATAGTCGCGATCGGCCAGGCCATCGCCGCAGGCCGCAAGGGCGCAGGCGGCGAAGAGGAGTCCTTTGCGGATCAGCGTCGCCATAGCAGGCCTCCATTGCAAAAGAAGGTCAGCGGCGAGACCAGGGCCTGCCCGGTCTGCGCTCCAAGATCGGTGGTCGCCTGCGGCAAAAGTTCGCTGAGCGGGCCGAGCTCCAGACGCAGCGCAAGCCCGTGGCGCAGCGGCAGATCGAGCGCCAAGAGACCGCCGAGCTCTAGGCCCAGTGCACGCCGCGACGCGGCCTGTCGTCCCCCCGCAGGCGCGATGAAGTTCTGGTGGTGATAGGTGCCGCCGAGCAACAGGCCAAACGAAAAGCTGACCGGCCCGAGATCGACATAGCGCGCGAGGAGCAGCCCCAGGCCGAGCTCGTAGTGGGTGTTTTCGAGCAGGCCATCGCTGGAGCGGCCATAGGCGAGCCCGCCGTGCAGCCGGGCCGACAGCGACAGCCAGGGCAGGTCCAGGCCGTAGCCGAGGGCAAGCTGCGGCGCGATGCTCTCGCCGCTGAGCAGCGGACCATGCACGCCCGCGAACAGCCCCAGGTTGTGGGCATACAGCTTCTGGCTGCCGCGATAGCGCACCAGGCGGTCGTACTGCACCGAGCGATAGCCGCGCGTCGACAGATCGGTATCGCTGCCCGGCGAGAGCTGCACCTGATATTCGCGATACTCAGCCGGCAGGCGCTGCTGAACGAAATAGGCACCGGCCGGCAGCACCAGCGTCGTGCGATCGGTAAGCGGCGCCAGCTCGGCGAGGAGTGGCCCACCGTCGCGCTCTTCGCTGACTAGATAGAGTGCGCGCCCACCGAGCCGCAGCCGGGAGAGCTGTCCCAGCAGGCCGTCGGTCTGGCTCAAGACGAGGTCCTCGCGACCCCGCAGATCGAAGGAATACGTCGGGTGCTGCAAGGCCAGGGTGCGACCGCTGGAGCGCAGCGTCTGATCGTAGGTGTAGCTGTAGGCCTCGGACAGCGTGATGCGGCCATCGCCGTTGCGATCGGCGGCGCCGCGCAGCGCGTTGAGCAGGTGATGGGTGAAGAACGAGCCCCGCAGACGATCCGATTCCTGGCTCGACTCGCCGGCCGAGCTAGAGGTCAGGATGGCCAGGCCCTCAGCAGGAGAGCTGCCGCCGCCGCCGTCGAGGAGCTGGAGATCGAACGACTCGCTTGGCTGCATGCCCTTGACGCGCGTGATGGTGCCCGAGCGACAGGCATCGACCACAAGCAGCCGCATGGTGGCGGCCGAGCCCTGCACCAGCTTTTTGAGCTCATCGAGAGCCAGGCTGGTGCCGCGGAGATGCAAAGAAGTTGCATCGGCGTGACCGGAATAAAAGACCAGCAGGGCGCTTGGCTGACCGGCGCTGACCTGGCCGCGGATCTCGGCGTTGAGATCTTCCAGCGCCCGCCGCACCGTCTGGGCGTTCTCGCCGAGGAGGAGCGTGGTTCGCCGACTGACGATGCCGCCGTGCTGCCGCAACACCTCGGCAAAGCGCTGGGCATCGCGCTCGGCAAAGCGCAGACCTAGCTCGTCGCCATCGCCGAGGTTATTGCCAATCGCTAACAACCAAGTCTGCGCCGGCAGCGCCCAGGCGGGGGCCCCACCGATGACGATCGCGAGCAGCCCGCACAGGGCAAGCCCCCATCGCCGCGCCGTCCCCGTCAACGCCCACCGCCCGCCTCGCCCCAGCAGGCGCCTTCGCGCTGGGCCCCGGTCGGAAGTCATCGCGCCTAGAGCTAGAGACGGAGTGCTCATCATGCCTGCCATGCTCGCTGCTGGGTTAGACGCGTGGGCCCGCACTTTGGGCAAAGTCCACCAGCAAAAAAGTTACCCTGCGTCAGGCTTCATGGGAAGCTAACCGCTCCTCTGCTCCGCTTTTCTATTCACTCACCTACAGGGAGGTCCCCATGAACACACGCGTTCTCGGTATGTTGGCGCTCGTCTCGCTGGGTATGGTCGCCGCCTGCGATCAGTCGAACACCGGTAGCAATAACGACCTGGCGACGGCAAGCCAGGATCTATCCACCGGCGGACCGGACATGACCAGCACCGCCGATATGGCGGGACCGACGGTCTACAACGGCTGCAACACCGCCGACTTCGTCGACCGCACGGCCACGACGGCGATCCGCACGGTGAGCTTCGGCGTGGGAGGCTTCACCTACAGCCCGAAGTGCATCACCATCGCCGCCGGGCAGCAGGTGATGTTCAGCGGGACGTTTGCCTCGCATCCGCTGCGTCCGGGAGTCGGCTCCATGGCGACGGCAGGCAGCCCGAACAACCCGATCATGGCGACCAGCACCGGCACCACGGCCAGCTTCACCTTCCCCACCGCCGGCATGTACCCCTACAACTGTCAGCTTCACGACGGCAGCGGCATGAACGGCGTCGTCAAGGTGCAGTAGTCGAAGCCGACTAGGGCGCCGCCGGGGCGACGGTCGTCGCCAGCTTTCGAAACACCGGTAGGCCGATTCCGACGGCCCCCCGGCGGGCACTCCCCCAGCAGTACACCTCACCCCGCTTGGTCAGCGCGCAGGCGTGATCGCGTCCGACCCCGATCGCGATCGACTCCGGCAGCCCGACGACGGGCTGGGGCTGACGCCGCGAGCGCAGGCTGCCATCGCCTAGCTGCCCCGCCGAGTTGTCGCCGAAACAGAGCACCGTCCCCGACGGTTCGAGGACGCAGCCGACCAAGCTCTGGCCTGAGCCAGCCCCATCGGCCAGCGCAATGGCCTGCACCTCAGGCAAGCTGGCGGTGACGTCGGTCAAGATCGGCTGCAGGCGCTCGGCCCGTCGCCAGGGGGCTTGTTCCAGGCCGAAGCAATACAGCTTGCGGGTCCGCGAGATGGCGCAGATGCCGTTTGCGCCCTGGTCGAAGAACATCGATGAGATCGCGATGATTGGCTCATGCAGGGGGATGGTGGTCAGGATTTCGCGTGCCTCGCGGGCGCTGCACACGCCGCAGTGACCACACTTCACGGTGCCGCTGTCGATCGCGCAGTATCCGTCGGGGGACAGGCTGGATACGCGCTGACCGGCAAGCTGAAAAAAGTGCGGCCGCGGGCGCTCGGGTGGGTTCGAAGGGGCCCAGTCCCAGGTCCGCCCATCCTGGCCGACCAGGCCGCCACGCACCCCCAGCAGCGGCACCGGCAGCCGCGGCACCGCCTGCCAGTCGCCAAACCAGCACGACCAGCCGGCCGGGCCCAGCACACACAGGCGGCGGGTCGAAAGTGGCGAGCCCAGCGCCAAGGCCGAGACCGATGACGGCGTCGCCTGGCGACTCGGTGCGCTTTCGGGCTGGCAGTGTTCGTCGGTGTCGCAGTGACGGATGGTCCCCCAGCACTGCACATCGCCGGCCAAGCGCCGGGCGCACGAAAGATCGTCGGCAACGGCGAGCTCGCTAACGTCGGAAAGCACCCGCTGCGGTCGGGTAATGGTGTAGACGGTGCCGTCGCCGAGTTCGCCGTGGCTGGCCTGACCCCAGCAGCGCGCCTGGCCGCTTTGCAAGATGGCGCAGGCATGGGTCTCGCTGAGCGCCAGCGCCCGCAGCGGGCCCAGCGACGGGGCGACAGGGCTGAGCAGACTGCCCATCCAGGTCGTGCAGCGCGCCGTGCCGTCGGCGAGCCCCAGGCACAGCACATCTTCGCTGACCGCCAGCACCCGCGTCGGCAGGGCTCCCCCGAGTGCCGCGTTCAGCCCCGGGACAAGCAGCGGG
Organism: Pseudomonadota bacterium; assembly: GCA_035345735.1. GTDB lineage: Bacteria > Myxococcota_A > Polyangia > Palsa-1104 > JAEUJZ01 > JAEUJZ01. Next base: position 8,106 of record DAORCZ010000097.1, read on the forward strand.
TCGCAGACCGGCCCCGAGGCATAGAAGCGACAGGGCGAGCCCCCCCACAGCGCAGCGGCGAGCAGCCGATCCGACGCTGGGCGGGGCGGAACAGGCTTCGGCGGGGCGGGCGGGACCGGCCGGGGTGCCGGGGGTGCTGCGACGGGCGATGACGGCTTCGGGGAAGTGGACAGCATCCCACCGGCCTTCACCTTGGGCGCAATCGGCGGCCGTGGGGGTGCGCCGGCTCGCGGCACGGCCTGACCGTCTAGGCACAGGACGTCCTGTCGAGCGGCGTCGTCGCGGACTGACAAGCAGACCTGCGGCGCGCGCTGCGGCGTCGGAACAAAGTGCAGCGGGTGCAGCCCCGGCGGAAGCGGCGAAGGCACCCAGCCATCGCAGCGCAGCGCCCCCCCAGCCAGGCCGCAGACCGCGGTCGGCAAGACCCACAGGTCGTCGGATCCCGCGAGATCAGCGACGGCGACAGGCGGCCGCGGGGTCAGCTGGGTCAGCGGCGACATCGCGCGATCATCGCCCCAGCAGAAGACCTGGCCACGCCCGCTGCGCGCACAGGTCAGCGACTGATTGCAGCGCAGCTGCACGACGGGCTCGGGGATCGGGACGGCCACCGGCACCGCGCTGTGCGGGAGGCCCGGCACGCCCAGCTCGCCCTCGCTGGCGCTGCCCCAGCAGAAGACCCGGCCGGCCGCATTGACGGCACAGGAATGACGCGCCCCGACGCAGATATCGACATAGCCGACCTCGCCCGCCGTGGCGGCAGGCGTCGCGACGGTGGCATCGCTCGCCACGACGGCGACCGCGGCCGCCGCGCGACCAACCGCGGGAGGCTGCCGCGTACAACCGACCGCCCCCCCCAGAAACAGAAGACACAGCACATACAGGCTCGGGATCAGGTTCGGCCGAGGGCCGAGGTTCGGGCAGACGCGACGCACCCCCTCAGACTATCAGGCGAGTGCCCCTGGCTTCGTGCGGGATTTCAGGGCAGCGGCGTCGGCAGCTCGATCAGAATGAACTCGCTGTCGTCGGGGGCCCCGGTGCCGCGGTGACGTCCGACGCTGAACGGCAGGTTGTTGTCGTTGGCGACCAGCAGGTGACGCGGCCCGCGCGGCAGCACCGACTCAATCGTGAAGTAGGGGAAGGCAAAGCGAGGGCCGAGCCCAAGGTCGCCCGGCTGGCCTGCGCCCGCCAGCCGCAGGGGGTCGGCAAGCTGCAGCAGATCGACGATCAGGCGCTTGGAAAACGGCTGCCCCGGGTCGCCTCGCTGGCCCAGATAGATGTGCTTGGTCGCGTCGAGGCGCCCCTCGCTATCGTCGCGCTCGATGAACAGGAAGGCGCGCTCGGACAGCGTCGCCATCTCGCCGACCGAGGTACTGCCCGGTGACAGCGGATAGCGATGCGTGGCCGGCAGAAAGCGGCGGCTGGCCAAGTCGAACTCGAAGCCGCGGATGAAGCCGGTCTCATCGGCCAGCGGCTTTTCCAGAAAGACGATTAGGCGCTGAGCATCGGCCGACAGCGACATCGCCTCGATGCCACCGCTGGTCCGCACCCGCGGCGGCGCACTGCCCGCCGTGACGCGATACGGCCAAAACAGGCCGCCCAGCCAGGGCGTGTTGCCACCGTCTTCGCCCTGCAGGTTGGTGCCATCGTCCGAGCCTGGCAACGGCGTGCCAGCCGGACTGCCAAAGCGCGGAAAGTCGCCGAGCAGGGCCGCGGTGCGAATCCCCGGATGCTGGCTCTGCACGCGCAGCAGGGTGCGATAGTCGAAGCTCTGGATCAAGGCGCGCTCGCTGAGGTGATTGCGTTCGATGAGGCCGGCGAGGGTGTCGGCGAAGACCTCTGGACCGACGGTGCGCCCGGCGAGATCGCGAACCGGGTTGAGCTTGGTCTCGATGTTGAAGCGCACCTGGCTGGCGTTTTCGGCGCGCCGCGCGGCCTCGGGATGCGTCGCACCGGGACCGCTGCGGTAGTAGCGAACGTAGGCCGCGACAAAGTCGAAGAGCTGCTGCAGCGCAGGCATGGCGTAGGCGTGCGGCAGACCAACCTCACGCGCGAAGGCCACCGCGACGGGCGACAGGCTCAGCTCGTTGCTCTGCTGCGGGCCGCGGAACAGCCGGTCGCAGATAAAGTCGCGCTGAAGCCCCGCCAGGCTGCTGTCTTTGATCAGCCGCTCATCGGCCACGCCGTAGGGTTTTCCGTCGCTGCGTCGGCAGGTCTGGGCCTGCACATGCGCGTCGTGGCTCAGCACCAGGACGCCGTCTTGCGTCAGGCCGGTGTCGGTCTCTAGCGTCGTCATCAAGGCATCGAGCGCAGCCTCCATCGCCGGCAGCGTGTTTTCCGGACGCAGATCGCGGGCCCCGCGATGCCCTTGTGCGTCAAAGCGCCGCCGGTCGAACAGCCCCGAGGGCAAAACAAAGTCCGGCTGCCCGTCGTGATCTCCGTCGTAGCGGCGCAGGACCTCGGCCAGTCGATCCGGCCGATCCGAGATCATCCCATCAACGCCCATCGTCAGCAGCGCGGTCATGCGCGCCGTTTCGTTGACCGTCCAGGGAATGACGGCGTGGCCGGCCCGTCGCAAAAGAGCAACGTCGATGATCTCGCTGCTCGCCGGCCATAGACCCGATCCGGCGGGGGGCCGGGCCCGCGTCTCGACGAAGGTCTGGGGATCGCCATCGGCCAGCAGCAGGTGGTGCGGGGAAAAAACCGGCGCTCTCGCCTGACCCAGCGGAGCATGGGCCAGCGCATGGCCAGCGAGCGCGTTCATGACGCGCAGCGCGCTCGACTCCTCGCTCAGGGGACTCTGCGGCGAACGAAGCTCGGGCTGGCCGGGGGGCGAAAGGGCATACGGCGGATCGAGCAGCGTGCCCTCGGCGTCGCAGTGCAAGAGCGAGGGACCAAACTCATCGCCCAGCCAGAACGTCCCATCGGGGGCCCGCACCAGCGACTCAACGTCGAAGTCCGCGCCGGTGAGGATGCGCTCGGTGGTCAGGCCGTTGCGCAGCGCAAAGGGCACTTTGTGCTGGGGATCGCGGAGCTCGATATAGCCCTCGACCTCGACGCGGCCATCACCCCGGGCGTCGCCCTGGCCGGTCCGCAGGTGCAGCCGCAGGCGATAGATGCGCAGGTGAAAATCGGCCGAGTTTTCGATCGCGCCATAGCCGTTGTCGGCCAGCCCGAAGTAGCGGTCAGGTGCATCGCCAGCGACGAGCGACGACACCCCCTGCACCGGCTGCGCGGGCAGAGGCAGGCTCTGGCCGTTGCGCAGGCGGGTTCCCAGATAGGCCCCCGACGGAGGCCCCGCCGCAAGCGTCACCGCCGACAGGCGCGCATAGCCGACCAGCGTCGGCACGCGGACCGCCGGCGTACAGGCCACGGCCCCAACGAGCACGCCGGACAAGAGCACCGCCCAGCCCGAAGCGTGCGCGGCATGGGCGACCTGGAGAGCGCGAGGATGCACGGGAACCTCCTTCATCGGTTGGCGTCGGAGACGTCGCTGGAGATGCCACTTGGGTGGGTGCCGGAAGGAGAACTCGACAAGCCGATGTCATCGCGCCGCTGCATCCCGGGGAAGTCGATGGCCGCCGCCCCGCGATAGGCGCACCGCCGCGCCGCTGCCAAATCCGCCCCATGTCCGACGACGGTAAGCACGCGCCCCCCCGAAACCTGCAGCGTGGGAGTGCCGGCAACACGCCGCGTGCCGTTGTGAAACAGCGTCACCCCAGCCTGCTGCAACCGCGCGGCATCCAGCGTGATCGTCCCGCCCAGGCGAGGCTCGTCGGGATAGCCGGGGGCAGCAAGAATGACGGCACAGGTGGCCCCAGGCAGAGTCTTTAGCCGCAGCGCAGCCAGGCCCGCCGACTGTGGAGCAGCGGTGGCCGTGCAGAGGCGGAGAAGCTCGCCGGGGGCCAAGCGCGGCAAGATCGCCTGCGCTTCTGGATCGCCGAGCCGCACGTTGAACTCCAAAAGCCGCGGCCCCCCCGTCGTCAGAATCAACCCGACGTACAGGAAGCCGACAAACGGCGTCCCGCGCTGCATCAGGGCTTGCAGCGTCGGGGCCACGAAGATCGATCCGGCCCGTTCGACAAAGGTCGGCGCGATCGCTGGACTGGGACTGACCGCCCCCATGCCGCCGGTGTTGGGTCCGACATCGCCGGCCTGAAGCCGCTTGTGATCGCGAGCCGAGGGCAGCGCGACGTAGGACGTGCCGTGACAGGCGAAAAACAGCGAGACCTCGGGGCCACTCAGCCGCTCTTCCAGCACCAGGCGACGGCCCGCCGGACCCAACGCCCCGTCGAGAAGCTGCCGCCCAAGCTGCAGGCACTGCCCGGCATCGCGCGGCAGGAAGACGCCCTTTCCCGCCGCCAGACCATCGGCCTTCAGCACCGGCACGCGGTCAAAGCGAGCGATCGCCGGCGCGAGCTGTTCGACGGACTCAACGATGCGGAAGGCGGGGGCAGGCAGACCCAGCGGTGCGGTCAGTCGCCGCATGAAGGCCTTGGAGGCCTCTAGCTGACTCGCGGCACGGCTCGGGCCGCAGCAGGGGATGTGCACCTCGGCCAGCGCATCGGCGATCCCTTGGTCGAGCACCGCCTCGGGGCCGGGAATCACCAGGTCGATCCGCTCGGCCCGCGCCGTCGAGACCAGCTCGGGCAAGGCGGAAAGCGCGATCGGCCACAGGGTGGCGTGCTCGGCGATGCCGGGATTGCCAGGCGCGCAGAACACATCGCACTCCGGCGACGTGGCGAGCGCCCGCACCAGCGCATGCTCACGACCACCCCCCCCCAGCACCAGGACACGAAGGCGCGACCCGGCCATGGCTAGCGCTCTCCCGGATGGGGCGCCGACCGACCCGCCACCGACGGCGCCGGCGGCAGTGGCAGGCCGCGCGCCAAGCGGGCCAGGAACAGACGCACCGCCCGGGGATACAGCGCAAGCTCGACCTCCAGGCGAATGCGCTCAGCGAGACCGGCCGCGCCTTCATCGCCCCGCACCGCGATCGACTGGGCCAAAAGAATCGGCCCAGTATCGACGCCTTCGTCGACAAAGTGCACCGTGGCCCCTGCCGTTCGCACCCCGGCCTGCCACTGCGCCGCCACCGCATCCAGCCCCGGAAAGGCCGGCAACAGCGACGGGTGGATGTTCAAGACATGACCCGGGAAGCGCCGCAGGAAGGCCGGACTTAGCAGCCGCATATAGCCCGCCAGGAGCAGGTGCTCGACACCATGCACGGTCAGGAGCGCGCTCAGCTTTTCCTCGTGAGCCTCGCGCGACAGGCCGACGTGCGGCAGGCAGACGACGGGATAGCCGTGCTCGCGCGCGCGGTCGATAAGCGGGGCCCCGGCGACGTTGCAGACCACCAAGGCCAGCTCCGCCGGAAGCTCGCCACGCCGAAACGCGGTCATCAGCGAAACCGCGTTCGAACCCCGGCCCGAGCCGAGGATCGCCAAGCGTGGCCGGGTGCCTCTAGATCGCGGCATAGCCCAGCTCCACACCCCGCGGGCCGGCTCGCACCTCGCCCACTACCCGCAGATCTCCGTCGAGAAACGGCGCCAGAGCAGCCTGCTGCTCACGCCCCGCCACCAGCAGAAAGCCGAGCCCCAGGTTGAAGGTCCCGGCGAGCTCGTCCTCGGCGACGCCACCTAGCCGAGCGAGCAGCGAAAAGATCGGTGGGCGGACGTAGCTGTCGGGATCGATCCACAGGCGCAGCCCCTCCGGGCACAGCCCCAGCGCTCGTCGCAACAGGCCGCCCCCGGTGACGTGGGCCGCCGCTTTGATCGGCACCTGCGACATCAGCCGCAGCACCGGCTCGACGTAGAGCCGGGTCGGACGCAAGAGCTCGGCGCCGATCGACTCCGCAAGCTCGGGGACGCGGTCGGCGTAGGCCAGGCCGGCTGCGGACAGGATCTTGCGCGCCAGGGACAGGCCGTTGGCGTGGATGCCGTTCGACGGATAGCCCAGGATCAGATCGCCGGCACACAGCCCACCACGCGGGACGCAGCCGCGATCGACCAGGCCCACCGCAAAGCCGGCAAGATCGCAGTCGCCGGGACGGTAGGCATCGGGAAGCTCGGCGGTCTCGCCCCCCAGCAGCGCGCAGCCCACCTGCCGGCAGGCCGCCAGCATACCGGCTGCGATCTCGTGCAGCGGCACCGACGCCAGCACCCCAGCCGCGATGTAGTCGAGGAAGAACAGCGGACGCGCCCCGCGTGGCAGCAGATCGTTCACGTTCATCGCCACCAGGTCCTGCCCGATGCCGCGATAGTC
>DAORCZ010000098.1:0-14336 GCA_035345735.1 Pseudomonadota bacterium
TGCGATCCGACTCTTGCAGCGTCGGCGCATCAAGATAAAAGCCGGAGTAGTAGGGCCGGGTGACGCCACAGCCAGCCAGGGTCGCGGTCAGGGCCAGCATCGACACCAGGCGACGAAGAGAGCGGCACAGCAGGGCGGGCGTGTGGGTCAGCGCGGTCATGGCAGATTGTCCATTTGGGGTGCACAGCAATACTGCGATCGGCGCTGCGACCTGACAGGCGATCGTATTTTTTCTGCCGCGATGTGTGGGGGAAGCCGCGCGATTGCGTCCTAGCGCAGGCTCAGCGTGTGCAGAAGGTGCGCGGTGAAGAAGGCGGCGAAGAGGTAGTACTTGATGCGGCCGAGGGGGTGCTGTGAGAGGTCGGTGACGCCGGACTCGCTGATGGCGAGGACGCGGACGTTGACGATGAGCACGGTGACGAGGCCGATGTAGTTAATCAGCATGAAGCGATCGGCAAAGGTCAGGTAGCCGATCGGCGGCATCGACGAGGTCATGTTGATGTGGAACAGCACGGCGCCGACGAGCGAAGACGTCGTCAGGGTCAGGCGCGGCGTCGCTTTGTCTGCGCCCATAAGCAGGGCCAGAAAGCCGGACAGCGCGATGATCAGGGCCGGCGTCAGGTTCTTCAGGAAGGCGGAGAGCCGCGGGCGATGGGCGCCGATGCTAAACGTGATGCGCGAGTAGCTCTGGCCGTACACGGCGTAGCTGTCGCGATCGACGCGCACCTGCCAGTTGGGATCGAGCTGCCAGCCGACGACGACGGCCGAGGGGTGGATGCCGGTCATGGGCAGGTCGGGCTCGTAGACAAGCTGGGTGTCCTGCAGCAGGCGGTCTTCGATGCTGATCGACAGGCGGTGGGCATCGAAGGGGAACCAGCGCAGATCGAACTGCGACATCAGCTCACCGCGCAGGCGATAGACCTTGAAGCGCGGATCGTCATCGTTTTTTTCGGCGGTGACCCGGCCGTTGAGGATGTCGAAGTTGCCTGGGTTGCAGTCGCTGTCGCAGCGAAACGAGACGTACAGATCCATGGCGTAGGTGCCGGCGCCGATATCCAGCTTGCCGACGTTCAGCAGGTACACGCCCACGCGAATCACCGTCGGTGCACGCGGTGCGGCAGGCGGAGCCGGAGCAGCGGACGGTGGCGCCACAGCCGCTGCCGCCGGCGCGGACGGCTTCGGCGAGCCAGCCGCCGGAGGAGCATTCGCCCCGTCGGGAACCAGCAGGGGTGCAGGTTGCATGAGTGCCCGCGCCAAGCCCGGGAGCAGACACACAAGGCAGAGTAAAACGAGCAGAAACAGGCTGGCGCGTACCGCCCGCCCCAGGTACCGACCGCGCATGCGAGCATTCCCCCTTGTCCGACGGGGCTCCACGCTGTGGAGCACTCCGAGAGGCCGATCTTATCGCAAGCGACCTAGGGCCGTCTGTCAGACGGCGGGGACGGACGGGATGCCGTCGCTCAGCGCGGTCGCCGGATGCCGGCGGTCGAGGTACAGAGCGACCTTGAGGCCGCCGTTGCGCAGCGGGATGGAAATCGGCTGGCGCAGCGCCAAGCGAGCCAACGCTGGCTGCGAGGTGAGCACGGCCAAGCGCCAGCCGGGCCCGCTGCGCACAAGTCGCGCCAGCTTGCGGTAGAGCGCGCCTAGCTCGCGATCGCCCAAGCGACGACCGTACGGGGGATTGGTCAGGACCAGACCGCCTCTGGCCGGCGCAGGCGGCAGGCGCAGCGTTCCGACATCGGCGACCGCAAAGTCGATGAGGTCGGCGACGCCGGCGCGCTCGGCATTGCGGCGGGCCAGGGAAAGCACACTGGGATCGCAGTCACTGCCGCGCAGCGGGGCTTGGGCGCGGACCGTTGCTGCATCGAGTTCATCGGCCTGCAGTCCGGCCACAAGTGCAGCGAAGTGGGTCGGCTGGTAGCTGGGCCAGCGCTGAAAGGCGAACGCGCGCCCCAGCCCGGGAGCCCGTCGCCGCGCCCGCAGCGCTGCTTCGATCACCAGCGTGCCCGAGCCACACAGCGGATCGCAGAAGGCTTCCTGCCCGCGATACCCAGCCAGCGAAAGCAGGCCCGCCGCCAGCGTCTCGCGCAGGGGGGCTGGCCCGGCTTCTTTTCGATAGCCGCGCAGGTGCAAGAGCGCGCCCGAGGTATCCAGGCTGAGCGTGAAGCGATCGCCCTCGCCTCGCAGCCAGAGGCCGACGTCCGAGGGCACAGTGCCGGCGACGGAGTCGGGGCTTTCGGCCGAGTCTGCGTCGGCATCCTGCAGCCGCACCGCGTACCCGGCGGTGGTCAGCGCCTCGGCCACGCACTCGGCAAGAGCGACGGTGTGATACAGACGACAGCGCTCGCTGCTGACGTGCACCGAAAGTGGGATCGATGTCCCGACCGGCAGGTAGGGCGAGAGCGCAAGCGCCGACAGGCCACGACGCAGCGTCGCAAAGTCACGCGCCGAAACGGTCCCGCAGCGCACGAGCAGACGCGAAGCACAGCGCAAGCCCAGGTTTGCGCGCATGAGGGCCCGCGCATCCCCACCAAACTCAACGCCGCCCGGCACGATCTGCGGCGCACTCGCCGGCCCGAGCAGCGCCAACAGCTCGTCCGCTACCTGCCCTTCCAGACCCGGCGCCGCGACGGCAAACAGCCGCAGCCTAGCGCTCACGATCGCGCTCTAGCGCACGCTCCAGGGCGGGCAGACGAAAGCGCTGCAGATAGAGCGCGGTCAGGCCCAGGAACAGCACGCCCAGACCCTCCATGAACGCCTGCGACATCACGAACAGGCGGGTCAGCTGCCACAGCGTCGCCATCTCGATCTCGCGGGTCCGTCCGGTGACCGCGGCCAGTGCTTCCGCCGCGGTGCTTCCCAGTCGCGACATCAGCGTCCGGCTGTGCACGAACGTCACCAGCATGTTGAGCAGCGCGAATGGAATATTGGCCCAGCAGGCCCACGACCACGTCGATACCCCGGTTGGCTGCCGGCGCAGCGTGGCCAGCGATCCCGAGAGCAAGAGCCAGCAAAGGATGAGCTGCAGTACGCCCAGCGGCAGCGCCACCCCGCGGCGGTCGTACAGCGCGTCGCCCAAGAGCAGCGACAGCCGCTCGAACTCGGCGCGCGGCAGCTTCAGAAACGGCTCGATCAGCGGGCGCAGCACCGGCGAAGGCGACTCGGGTCGCGCCTTGGCTTGATCGAACAAGAGCAGCTGACGCTCTTTGACCCGCACCACATACACGCTGCGCTCCAGAAGCAGCGAGCGGTTGACATCGGTCAGCGCCGACATCGCGCCCCAGACCCCCAGGCACAGCGACAGCACCGCTAGCAGCCGCAGCAGAAACGGCAGTCGCGGCAAGCTCGCCGCCTGACTGCCCGAGAGCGGCAGCCCACGCAGTCGTGGTGACGACGACGAAGGCGGAGCCCCCCCTTCACGAGGCGTCGAACCACTGCCCAAAGACCCGTTAGCCATCCTGCCGCCACCCTAGCGCAGTTACCCGGCGAGAACAATCGCCGCGACGCAGCCCCTACGACAGCGCGACATGCCCCGGAAAGCCCAGGCCAAAGCGCGCCCGCTCATCGGCAGGGATGTGGTGGCAGAGGACATCGCGACTCAGGGCTTGAAACGGGGCTCCCGGATCAAACAAGTGACTGAGCTCATCCCCCCAAACCTTCACCACCGCGGCGGCATCCCCGCTCGCCAGGACGCTCTGGATGCGACGGGCCGCGGGCTCGACGGTGTGACGCACATACCAGTCGCGATGATCGCGCAGATCCTGCCGGTAAAGACCCAGCACTCGGATGGTCGCCTCGCCGCGTTCCTTGGGCACACCGGAGCGCGCCTGCGGCATCCAGCCACCTCCCAATCGATCGAACACGAACTCGATCCACCGCCCCGGATCTTCGGAAAAGGGATCAAGCAGGAGCGGCTGCTCGGGCCCTGGCGGGGACTCTTCCGCGACGAGGCGCGCGCTGGCTGGGGCCAGGGGAAAACGAATCCCTTTGAAGGGCTTTTCGTTGCAGGTCTGGCAGGCAAACGCCAGGTTCTCCCAAGAGTAGGCGAGCCACCAATACCCCTCGACGGCGCCCGCCCCCTGCTCGTGATCGACCTGGGTCTTGGGGCGCAAGTGTTCGACGGGGTTTTTGCGCGGCTGCTCCCTGCACTCGCAAAAACAACAGATGCCGTGCTGCCGTTCGTACAGGGGCCTGAAGGCGACGCGATAGTCATACGGGCGAAAGTCGTCACTCGCGATCGGACGGGTGGCACGGATGCTACGCAGCGCCGGCAGGGCTCGGCTGCGCACGGCGGCGAGCTGGGGCGGCTCGGGACCGCGATCGCGGCGAATCACGTCGACACCACAGAAGAGGCGGCAACATCGGGCGCAGCCGGGCCCGGGTCCAGCCCAGCGTCGATGATCGCTTGGCGCAGCCGTGACAGCTCAGCGTCCTGCGCGGGCGAGCGGCGGGGGTTGGCCCACAGGCCCCCGTAGCGCCACAGCAGGTCGCCTAGCTCCGGCGGAAAGATCTCCGGCAGGCCGAAGAACTTAGCGTAGATGCCACCGCCGGTCAGAAAGGCCGGCGACTGCGCAGCTGGCTGCGCCGTGATGTTGCCCTCCTCATCGGGCTGCAGCAGAAACAGCTCACTCTGATGCAGGTAGGGCAGCACCATCGGTGAGTGCGTCGTCGTCACAAACTGCATGCGCGGAAAGATCTGGCGCAGGGTCTTCACCAGCCCGATCTGCCAGCGCGGGTGCAGGTGCAGATCCAGCTCGTCGATCAGCAGCAGGCCCTCCATATCCTGCGGCTCTGTGTGATCGTTCGCCTCTAAGAACACCTGACCGATGACATCGGCCACCCAGGCCAGCATCGCCTGATACCCCTGCGATAGCTGGGTTGCGGCCAGCCGCACCAGCTTGCCGCCGATCTCGAAGTCGATGCGCTGCGACTCGTTGAGGTTGGCGGTACTGCCTCCCCCGCCGCGACCCCGCAGATCCAGCTTGCGCACACGCGGCAGGGGTGCGGTCTCCGACTCGACAACATCCCGCAGCACCTGCGAATACTCCAGCGCCCAGCTCTTGTCCCCATAGTGCAGCTTGAACAGATCGGCGAAGCCGGTGCCCAGCAGGGGACGCTTGCCCCACAGCGACTCTAGGCGCTCGACGCCGGGATCACCGCCGGGGGCAGTGGGGACGCCGACCGGCTGCAGGTGTCGGTTGGTGCCATAGCCGGCGACAAACCACAGCGGCAGTCGCTGCGAGCGGGCTTCGTCCAGGGGGCCGCCGAGCTGATAGGGCAAGGCTCCGCCAACCAGACGATCGAATGCATCATTGCCGCTGCGCTCGCCGAGATAGCGGGACCACCCACCGAAGTCTGCGCGTCCCGGTCGGAGCACCAGGTACGACTGCAGTCGCGGCGGCTCACTCGGCTGGTGCTCTTCGAGTCCGGGATAGCGCCGGCTGGCATGGAAGGTCGAGCTGAAGCCAAACTCCGCCTCGATCTCCACCGTCGGTCTCTGCCCCTCCAGTCGCTTGTCGGGCAGCGAATAGATGTCCGCCAGCTGAGATGCCCGCGCCGGACCACTTCCGGAAAGCGCAATCGCCTGCAGGATGCTCGTCTTGCACGAGGCGTTCTCCCCCAAGAGCACGGTCCACATCCTGGGCTGTCCTTCGGAATCCAAGAAGTCGAGCCGAAAGTCCCTTAGCAGCTTCAGGTTTCGGATGTGCAGGGAGCGCAGATACATCGTGCCCATATATCACGCGGGGCAGTCTCGACGCAGCGAGCGCCTACCGCGATCCCTGCCCGGCCGCTGCGATCTCCCGGCTGGGATCTCCGACCCCGGCCAGTGGTCTCGGCCACGCGCGGTAAGTCCGCTTAGCTCAAGGGCTTTCTTGGGGGCGGCCGGGGCTGTACACTCCGCGCCCGGCAGACGACTTTTCGGGTCGCAAGGAGACAGCAGATGGAGACGCAGGGGCACGACATGGGGCAGGCAGTGGGACGCGGGCCAGGGGGCACAGCGCCAGCCCCAGCGACGGTGTTGGTGGTGGACAGCGACGCGCGAGCCCTGCGCCTGCTGGAGGTCGGGCTGCGGCAGGCCGGCTATCGCGTCAACGCCGCGCTGTCCGGCGATGATGCGGTGGCGCAGGCCGAGGTCGAGACGCCGAGTGTGGCGATCATCGATGCCGAGCTCCACGATGTCGACGGCTTTGGCCTTTCGGCTCGGCTGCGCGCGATGCCGGGCTGCGAGCGGCTGCTGCTGCTCTTTGTCGTCGATCCCCGTCGTCCCAGCGACCGCCTGCGCGCCTTCGAAGCGGGGGCGGGCGATGTGCTGGAGCGGCCGGTCCACCTCAAAGAAGCGCTGTGGCGAGTCGAGACGCTCTTGGAAAAAGCGGCGCAGCGCGGCGAGCTAGGCACGGCCGAGCGCGGCATGCGCTTCTTCGGCACGCTGTCGGCGATCAGCGTCCTCGATCTTTTGCAGTCGATGGAGCTGGGACGGCGATCGGGCCTGATGCACTGCAAGAGCGCGCGCGGCCAACGCGGCGTGCTCTATTTCGCCGAGGGCAAGCTGATCGACGCGGAGGTCGGTCGGCTGCGTGGCGAAGATGCTCTGCAGCGCGTGCTGACCTGGAACGATGGCGAGTATCGCGTCGATCAGCTGACCGTCCTGCGCCCCGATCGCATCCCGATGTCGTCGTCGGCCCTGCTGCTTGAAGCGGCCAAGTGGGTCGATGAGTGGAATGGGCTGCTGGCCGCGCTGCCGCCGCTCGATACGGTGCTGGTGCCGACGCCGATTGGCACGCCCGGGCTCGGGGGCATGGGCTCGCCGGCGCTCTCGGCCGAGGTCGAAGATGTGCTCGCGGCCTGCAACGGCCAGCGCACCGTGCGCGAAGTTGTCGAGCTCGATGAGGAGCTGCCGCTAGATACGCTGGGGCGCTTGCGAGCACTGTCGCAGCTGGTGGCGCGGCGCCTGCTGTCGCCCCGCAGCACTGCGTCGCCCGAGGCCGCGCGTCGCATGTCACTGACGCCGCCGCCGGCTCCGCGCCTGACTCCGTCGCCGCGCCTGACTCCGCCGCCGACCCCGCATCTGATGGGCGGCCCGCGCCTCACGCCGCCGATTGGCACGCCGCCGCGTCTAACCCCCCCGCCGATGCCCCAGCCCGGAGCCCAGGCCCGCCTGACGCCCCCGCCTGGCGCCGTCGGACCGCGCCTGACTCCATCGCCGCTGGCCGCGACCTCAGCGGGCGCGACGGATCTTTCAAGCGGAGTGCCGCAGTACGCCCCGCAGCTTGCCCAGGTCGCGCACAGCCGACCGCAGCCGGTGGCCATTGCCGCCGAACACACCCTGCCCTGGGGCGCGCCCCCGCCCTCGGGAGCGACGGCAGCTCGCACCCCGGCGGTCGCCGCCGTCGTCGCACCTTCGTCGATCTCGCTGCCTGAGTTCTCGGCCGAGATCCTGCCGTCGGGGCTCTCGCAGAGCGACTCGCAGGCGGCGGCCAGCCTCTCGCAGACCTCGGAAGACGTGCTGCCGGTGCTCAGTGCCTCGTCGATCGAGCCCATCGAGTCCTTCCATGGCTCGTCAGCCGAGATCTCGGGCGTGCCGTCGGTCATCGTGCAGCTGCAGCTCGATGCCGAGGGTAAGCTACCGTCCCCGTCGAGCCGTCCCGACCAGGAGAGTCCGGCCGCGCGGGCGGCACTGCGGACCCCGGCACTTTTGCATCCCATGCAAAAGTCGGCTTGGGAGCGCCTGCGGACCCCGCTGATCGGCGCCGGCCTGTTCGGCCTGGGGGTCGGTCTGTTCTGGGTATTTCAGACGCTGACTGAGTCGCCAGCCCCCGCGCCCAGCGCCCCGGCACCGGTCGCCAGCCTGCCGCTGACCCCGCCCGCTGCCCTGCCAGCCCCACCAGTAGCAGCCCCGCCGGGGGCGCCGCCAACGACGACGGCTGTCCCGCCGCCTGCACCGACGGGAACGGCCGCGGCCCCAGCGCCGACGGTGCCAAATCCGACGACAACCGATCCGACGACAACCCATCCGACGACAACCCATCCGACGACAACCGACCCGAACCCAGCGACGGCCGCGGCAGCCGCCCCCGCGCCAAGCCAGCCCGAGCCGGCCCCTGCCCCGACGGCTGCGCCGGCTCCGACAGTGGCGACAACGGGGGGCGGAACGGCAGCCCCTCCGACGGGTACGGACCCGGCGGCAGCTGATCCGGCGCGCTTCCTGGCGCTGATCCAAAAAGGCAAGCAGTCGCTGGCTCGCGGTCAGTTCAGCAAGACGCGCCAGACGCTGCGCGAAGCGGCCCATCTGCGCCCGCAGGCTGCCGAGGTCTTCTCGCTGCAGGCCGATCTGGCGCTGGATGAAGGCGATGTCGAAAACGGGCTGCGCCTGGCCAAAAAGGCGGTCCACGCCGACCCCAACTACGCCGACGGCCACCTCTCGGTCGCGATGGCGTCCCAGGCCAAAGCCGATACCGTCACCGCCCGCAGCCACTTCAAAAAGTATCTCGAACTGGCCCCGAACGGCGACCGCGCGAAGGACGTCAAAGCCATCCTGCAGGGTCGCTACTAGCAGTACGAATCGGCCAAGGTCTGCGCCTGCTGTTCGAGGGCGCGGGCTTGTGACTCGGAGCCTCCGTCGATGCGCAGCAGGCGAGCGCGAGCCGAGAGCAGCGCCGGCCGTGCGATGACGTGGTGCTTGCCGAGGCGCTCTAACACGGCGAGCGCCTGCTGCAGCCGTCGTCGCCGCTGCCGCCGCAGGAGGGGCTGGGCCCGCACGAGTAGCTCGAAGCTGACATCGACCAGGCCCTCGGCCGCCGAGATCACGCCGTAGTTGAGGACAGGCGACTCGGAAAAGATGCTCAGCAGGACATCGCTATCGGCGCGCGCCGTCTCCCACTGCCCTTGTGCCAGCGCCGCCCGCGCGTGTAGCTGCACCGCGTGCAGCTCGAAGGTTAGATCGCGCGTGGCCCGAATCTGCGACAGCGCGTTCATCAGTCGGCGCTGGGCATCGGCGGCATGGCCAGCGTCGAGAAGCTGCTGTGCCTCCAGCACGCGCGCCCGGGCGGCGAACTGGCTGTGTCCCTGACTGTCGGCAAGGTGGACGAACAGCGACAGCGCATCCTCGGCCGTGCCGAAGCGCTGACGAAAGACGCGGCACCACAGGATCTGCTGCAGCGCGACCAAGCGCGAGACGGTGTCCCCGATCTCGTTGGCGATGCGATCCGCCTGCCAGAGATCGGACTCGGCCTCGCGCAGGCGCCCTTGGCTGATCCAGAGGCTGGCGCGCACCCGCAGAAACTTGAAGTCGGCGCTGGTGCCCCGCTGCCCCTGCCGCAGCGCATCGGCCTGCTGCAGATACATCGCCGAGAGTTGTGGCAGTGACACCATCCCTGCGGTGTAGGCAAGTGCGGCATAGCTGGTGATTCGCTGCCCGATGTCGTTGAGCTGATCCGCGACGTTGGCCGCCGCGAGCGCGCAGTAAAACAGGCGCTGGTCGGAAAACAGATACAGCGCAACCTCGGCGTGAACGACGAACAGCCACTGCGCTTCGTGCAGGAGCTCGGGCGACAGGCTGGGATCGAAATGCTGACTGAGGGATCGGCCCAGCCAGCCTCGCTCGTCCAGTCGATGCGCGCCCTGGGTCAGCAGGTTGCGCAGCAGGGACAGCGCGAGCTCGCTGGAGGACACCGGCAGCGGCATGCCGACCTGCCGCAGGCCCTCTTCGGTGGTGCGCATGCATTCATCGATGTGGCCGAGCGAGAGCTGAACCTGACCCAGCAGGCGTCGCAGCCGAACCCGGGACAGCAGCGTCGGAACCGCCTGGGCTTCGATGCGCAGCGCTTGCCCGAGCTGTTCGTCGGCCTCGCGCAGGGAGCCTCGCCCGATGGCCACTTCGCCCGCCAGCAGCGCATAGCGATAGGCGCGCTGGGGGTCCCCGGCTTGCTGCAGGTGGAAGGCGAGCACCGCCGCCTGCTCTGGCGATCCGGCTGCTGCGCGCTCTAGCTCGTCGGCCACCTGGCGGTGCAAGCCACGCAGCTCAGCCGCCGGCAGCGCGAGGAGAAGTCCCTCGCGCAGCTTGTCGTGCGCAAACTGCCAGTGCTGGTCGTGTACCGCCAGCACCGCCGCGTCGGCACAGGTCGCGAGCCAGCGATCGACTTCGCTTTCGTCCACCGACATCAGCCCGCGCATCAGGTCGCGATCAATCCGTCGTCCGACGACCGCAGCCAGCCGCAGGGCGGGCAGGGTCCACGCCGGCAGGTGCGACAGCCGTCGCGCGATCACCGCCCCCAGCCCGCTGGGCATATCGCGGGACTGCAGGCGGCCAAGATCGATACGCGCCAGGCTGCCGGCCTCTTCGGCCAGGGCGCGCACGATCTCGACCAAGAAGAAGGGATTGCCCTCGGTCTGCTGGCGCAGCCAGCCCCTCAGCTCGCTGCGCCCAGCCTGCGGACCCAGCATCGATGTCACCAGCGCATCGACGTCGCGGGGCCCCAGGCGAGCCAGGGGCAGCAGGCGAGCGCCGGGCAGCTCGCGCGGCAGCTGTGGACTCTCATCGTCGCGATAGCTGGCCAGGATCAAGAGTGGTCGCTCAGGCAGCACCGGTAAGAGGCGCCGCAGAAGCTCGCGACTCTCGACCGCGGCCCAGTGCAGATCCTCCAAGATCAGCACGGTGGGCGTAGTCGACCGCAGCAGAAGCTCGCTGAGCACGGTCTGCAAGCGGGCGCGGGCCGCGTGCGGTTCCAGCTCAGGCGGTGGCGCAATCTCGTGTCCGAGCAGGGTCGGCAGCTCGGGCAGGACGCTCAGCAGCGTCCGTTCCTCAAGCGACGACAGCTTCAGGGACAGCGACAGACTGCGCAGCACATCGAGGAAGATCTGATACGCCGAATGCGCTTCGGTAATCGCCTGGCCGCGCTCGACGCGCGCCCCGCGCACCAGGGCCAGCGTGCGCAGTTCTTCCAACAGTCGCGACTTGCCGACGCCGCTCTCGCCCCCGATCAACCACAGCCCGCCCCCGCCGCGCATGGCGGCGCTCAGCGCCGTTCGCAGGGTGGCCAGCTCGGACTCGCGCCCGACGAAGGAAGCCGCCTGCAGGTAGCTCTCGCGCAGTTCGACCGTTTCCTGCGGCAGCGCCAGCCCAGCGGCCACCGAAAGCTCGTAGCCCACCTGCGCGGCGTCGGCGAAGCGCTCTTTCGGGTCACGAGCCAACAGCCGCTCAAGGACGCGCTGCACCGCTCGCGGGAGCCCCTCGTCCCACAGATCCGGCTCATCGTTCAGGACGCGATTCACCAGGATCTCACTGCGCTCGCCCGCGAACGGCAGCCGCCCGGTCAGCGCCTGGGTCGCCATGACCCCCAAGGAGTACAGATCCGAAGCCTCGCTGGCGGTCCCCCCCGCAAGCAGCTCGGGGGCCATGTAGTGCAGCGTGCCCGAGCGCCCACCACCGCGCTCGGTCAGCGATCGCAGCGTGGCCAGCCCAAAATCCAGCACCACCACCCGCCCGTCATTCATCACGACATTGCTGGGCTTGAGATCGCGGTGCAGCACGCCACGGCGGTGCAGGTAGGACAGGGCTTGCAGGACATCCAAAAGCAGGGTGACGCGGCCGGCGAGATCGCGGCTGTGACAGGCCTGCAGGAAGGGAGTCGTGTCGGGCACGAGCTCCATGGTGAAAAACGGCTGGCCGCTCTCGTCGAAGCCGTAGTCGAAGACGCTGACGATGTTGCGGTGACGCAGCGAAGCCAGCAGGCGGAATTCCTGGGCCAGCGCCAGGGCCAGCGGCGACTGATTGCGGGTGTATTGGGTGTCGGGAACCGGCTGCGCGCTCGGCTCGGACAGGCTGCGGAGGTAGGGCTTGACGGGCTGGAACTCTCCGCTAAACGGGGTCGGCGAGCCCGCGTGCACGATGCGGGCATCGATGGCACTCATCGCGCTGTCGGGCGGTAGCGTCTCGTCGGGGGCCGACGAACGGAGGGGAGTCGAAAGCGAGGCCTCGTTCGCCAGCCAGCGCACGCGCTTGAGGGCAACCCAGGCCCCAGTCAAGCGGTCGCGGGCCCGATACACGGTGCCCATGCCGCCTTGACCGATGGGCTGCACAAGAACATAGCGAGGATGCGACCACGAAGGGAGCGCACTGGCCTCGGGCGTACTCCCACCGGCAGGGGACGGGGGCTGGGCGGGCGCAGGGGGCGACATGGCAGGCTGGCCTATCGTAGCCGCTCTGCGACGCGGGGGGAAGCCAGCTGGCGGGGGACGGAGCGTCGCTGGAGCGCTTACGGCGCGCTCGGCGGCAGCACGACGACTCGCCCATTTCCAGTATCGGTGATGTAAAGCCCGCGGTCGGTGGCCACGATACCCTGCGGCGTATAGAGACGATCGATGGCCAGGCGTCCCAGGTTCGCGGCGGTGGTGGTGAGGTCAGGCTGGCCGTAGATGCGGTCGGGGACATCGCTGGCCGCGGGCAGGCGCGAACCAAACGACAGGATTCGGCTGTTCTGATTTTCGACGATGTAGATGCGGTTACCGAGCGCGGCAAAGCCCTGCGGACTGCACAGCCGCCCGCTGACGCAGCCCTGGGACTCGCTGAAGCTGGGCTGGCCGATGACGGCGTCGGCCGGCTGGCCCGAGGTGGGCTCGTTGGTGTTCCACACCAGGATGCGATGGTTGCCGGTGTCTACGACATAGATGTGGCCGTCATCGACGAAGATGCCGCGCGGCCCGTTCAGCGTTGCTGGCCCGACGCCGCCACCGCGGTTGGGGGC
The DNA here is from genome assembly GCA_035345735.1 of Pseudomonadota bacterium. Lineage (GTDB taxonomy): Bacteria > Myxococcota_A > Polyangia > Palsa-1104 > JAEUJZ01 > JAEUJZ01. Next base: position 12,741 of record DAORCZ010000098.1, read on the forward strand.
GTCCGAGTCCAGATCAGGCTGGCCTAGTACGACATCAGCGAGCTGGTTGTTCTGCGTCGGCAGGCGGCGCCAGATCAGCACGCGATGGTAGGACGAATCGACCGAATAGATCCGCCCGCCGTGCAGCGCCGTTCCCGCCAGCGACCCGCAGTCGTTGCGCGACTGGTTCGTCCCCACATCGTCGGTAAAGCCAGGCTTCAGTAGCACGACATCGGCAGCCTGCTTGTTGCGCGTCGGCAGGCTGCGCCACAGCAAGATGCGACCGCGCGAGGCGAAGCCATCGACGACGATTAGCGACTGGCCATCCGAGGCGACGGCGAGGAGCGATGAGAACCCGTCGGCGCTCGGCCCGCTGGCGCCGCCATAAAGCAAGCTGCTGCCGAAGTCAGCCTGCCCCAGGACCAGGCTGGGCGCGTCGCTGGTCTGCAGGGGAAGCCGCGGCCAGATCAGCACGCGGCCAAACGATCGATCGACGATGGCTAGCCCGTCGCCAACCCGGGTGATCGAGGTGGGACCGCCGAAGCTGGTGGGGCTTGGATACTGGCCATTTTCGCGCCCCAGCGTACCGCTGGCCTGCCCTAGGACCACGTCGGCCGGCTGCCCGTGAGCCGTCGGCCACGTGTTCCACAGCAGCAAGCGGTGATTGTTGGTATCGGCGACGGCGAGCTGCGTGCCATTGGTGTACACCCCCGAGGGATTCGACAGCGAGGACAGCGAGAGGCCGCCGGCATTCGCGCTCGCGCCCAAGCCATCCACCTGTCCCAAGACGCGGGTCGCCGCCACGCCGTTCATGCTGGGCAGGCTGTCCCAGAGCAGGACGCGATTGTTGCCGCTATCGGCGATGGCGATGCGTGTTGTCGGGTTCACAGGCGCTGCGGCGATGCCCATGGGGTTAGCGAGGGTGTCCAAGGCGGGTGAACCACCGCGATTGCTAGCCGAGCCAGCCCCTCCGCTCTGCCCGAGGACGTAGTTGGCCGCCACGTTGGTCACGTTGCCGTTGGTCAGCGCCACCAGGCCATCCCAGATCAGGGCGCGGTTGTTTCCGGTGTCGACCATAAACAGTCGATTTCCGTCGCTGGCCGGGCTCCCCGAGGGCGCGTTGAGGCTCGATGGGGAGGTCGCGGCGACGGTCGTGCTGTTGAAGTTCGTCTGGCCAAGGACGCCGCTGGCAGCGCTGCTCGCAAAGGGCCCGGCCATTCTCCAGATCAGGGCTCGATTGAACAGCTGGTCGGCCACGATCAAGGCACTGCCGGCGAGCAGGGGGCTTGGCAGGTTGAAGTTACTTGCGCTGCCATTGGCCGGTGCCTGCCCCACGTCCAGGCCAGCGGCGCGGGGCGGACCGTTCTGCACAACCGGCAGGCTGAACCTCAGCAGGCGGTTGCTCTCGCTGGGTGAGCCGAACATGTAAAGGCCCGTGCCGACGAACAGGTTTTCCTTGTCGCCGCTTAGGCTGCGCGGTACGCGCAGGGTGTTGGCCATCGAGCCGGCTTCCAGCAAGCCCAGCTGTTTCTGACCGATGACCAGATCCGGCGGCTGGTTGTTGCGGCTGGGCCAGGTCTTCCAGATCAGGATGCGGTCGTTGCCGCTATCCGCGAC
>DAORCZ010000099.1:0-14333 GCA_035345735.1 Pseudomonadota bacterium
AGGGCCAGCGCATCCGTCAGCCGGTGCTGAGCCCGGAGGATCTGCGCGTGCAACGCTGCGAGATCGGCCCGATACGGCGGGAAGTAGATCAGGATCTGGCGAGCTAGCTCAGCATGAGCCGCCGCTTGCTCGAGATCGCCGCGCGCCAGCGCAACTTGCGCCAGGGCACCACGCGATAGCCCGAGCATACTTGTGTTTTGGCCTTCCAAAACGGCTCGCGCCAGCCGCTCTGCTTCATCCCAATCGCTGGGCTTTTCTGACGTAGCCAGAGCGCGGGCCAGATAGGTGCGCGAGTAGGCGAGCGGCGTGGCATCTTGCAGCGTGAGGGCAAGCTGTAAATTCTGACGCAAGACTTCAATGCCTCGCTCGCGCATCCCCAGATCGATCCAGGACTTCCCCAGGTACACGCCGAAGGCACCGAGCGCAGGACGATTGCAAGCCGCCAAGAGCTGGTCGCGTGCGCCTAAGTTTTCGCGCAGGTTGGTCTGTGGACGCTTGGCGATCTGCTCGAAGTAGTTGGCTTCGGCACCATGCACTGTGCCTAGCGCGTTGTGTTCGCTGGCGTCGAGCAGTGCGCGGACCTGGCCCGCCCGCTCGCGCGCTAGCTGACAGCCCTGGCGCTGCCCCAAGATGCCCAGCATGATGGACAGCATCGCCGCCCCGTGCACATACGTTGCGCGTGCATCGGCATCGGGGTTGGTGCTCATGAACGTCTGCATCAGACCCGGAAGCGACTTGCCCTCCAGAAAGGCGGCCGCCGGAAAGAGGGCGGTAAAGACGCGACACCACGCCTCGCTGCCGCGCGCAAGTAGCGCAAGCGCCTCGGGGCTCTCGCGCAGCGTGTCCATAAATCGCTCTTTGTAGAGCCAGGCCGCAATGCGCAGCGCCAGGAATTGACCGCGCAGCTGACCGGTCGCACCGCAGGCCAGCCCCTGTTCAACACAGGCCAGCGATGTGTCCAGGTCCGCCGCTTCGTTGGCCTGCATGGCCGCGCGGAGGTAGTACTGGGCGGCGCGATCGTTCTCATGACCGAGGCGGAAGTGCTCGGCGAGTTGCGCCGGAGTCTGGCCGCCGATCGACTCCAAGTAGCTGCCAGCCGCGGCGTGCCACTTGACCTGTTCGAACTCGCTAAGCAGCAGGTAGGCCGCTTCGCGCATCAGAGCGTGGTGGAAGTGAAAGTCCTGGTTCGACCCGCCACGCCACTCGCGGGCCGGCTCGATGAGTTCTTCGTGCACAAGCTCGTCCAGGTCGCTGCGCAGAAGATCGCTCTGCTGGGTGGCCAGCATCTGGCAGCGCAGCCCCGCTTCCGAGAACTCCTGGCCATAGACGCTGGCGGCCCGCAGGAGGCGTCGTGCCGACGGAGTCAGCCGAGCGATGCGGGCCTGAAGAATGGCCATGACGGTGGCTGGGGCGCTGCCACCGGAGCTGTCGCTGCTGGCGCGAATCAACTCTTCCAAGAACAGCGGATTCCCCGCTGCCTGATCACTGATCCGCGCGACCGTGGCCGGGGACTCCGCCGCGCCCAAGATTTGGCGCACCAGCCGCTCGCTGGCCTTCTTTGGCAGCGGACTTAGGGGCAGCTGCACGGGCAGACCGCCCCACAGGTTGGGATACAGATCCTGGACCTCGGGCCGTGCGAGCGCGAGCACCATCAGCGGTTGCTCGGTCAGCGCCTGCAGCGCGGCATGCACCAGTCTGACGGTGAGAGCATCCGCCCAGTGCAGATCTTCTAGAACCAGCATCACCGGTTGCTTCGTCGCCGCAGCGCGCAGCCAGCGCAGCCAGGCGCGCTCGACCTGGTCGCTCATCACTTGCGGGTCCTGCCGCGCAGAGAACAGGGCGGCGCGATTCCCATCGGGGAATGGGATACCGCACAGCTCGCCGAGAAAATCGGCGCAGGTCTGCACATCGGGCGGACCCAGCGTCTGCTGTGTGAAGCTCAGCAGGGTGGCTTGTTGCTCGCCTGGCGTCTGCTGGGGCGAGATGCCGGCAAGCAATCGCAATGCCGCGCCCAGCATGCCGTACGATGCGCGCGTCTTCATGGGATCGCCGCGCCCCATGAGCTTCAAGAGGGGCTCACCGCGAGCCTCGATGCGGCGCAACAGTTCGTGGCGCAGGCGTGACTTGCCCATACCCGGGGGCGCTAACACCAGCACCGCGCGCGCCACAGCTTCATCACTGCACTCGGCCAGCACCCCCTCGAGCATGGCCAGCTCGCGCTCGCGACCGACACAGGGCGTAGGCTTGCCGAGCAGACGGCGCTCCGCGTCTGGCTCCACGCACTCAGCTCCCAGCGCGAAGCCATCGCTGCTCAAGCGCTGCAGCTCGAATCGCCCATCTAGGAGGCCCGCCGAGACTTCATCCACGAAGATCCGAGCGCTGCCCGGTTCGCCGCCCGCTGCGTCTTGCGAAGGTGGGCGAGTGAGCAAGCGCCACGCGCGATCGATGGCCTCGCCCGTAACCAACCCCTGACGCAGGCGTCCCCGTCCGGTGACCACCGCGATGCGTGCCTCAGGCCAGCGGTCGGCGACCAGCAACGAGAGGCGTGCGGCCTGCGCCGCCTGGTCGCGGGCATGGCCCGTTGGCGACACGCGCACCACAAGCGCCCCGCCTAGCAGCAAGGACGCTTCACCGCCCAGCGGAGCCAGCTCGGAAAGCAGCGCCCGGTGCCCCTCGAGCTCGACGAGCAGGTCGGATGTGGCATCCTCTGCAGCGTCGACTTTTTCCTGGCCGGGGGCATGCGCCACGATCAAGCTCAGCAGGGTCTGCTCCGTATCGGCTTGCGTCGCCGCGTCGCTTTTCTTCGGCTGCGGCACCGTCGCCAGCAGCGGAAGCTCGCGCTGCTCGCCGAGCTCGTCTACCGCCTGGACCAGCAAGCGGGCACTGCCCATGCGCCGCGCCGGATCTTTGACCAGCAGGCGCTGTACCAGGTCGCTCACCGCCGTCGGCGTGCCCATGCGCCGCTCCGCCAGCGGCCGCGGCTCCTCGCAAAGAATGCGAACCAGGACCGCCGCAATGTGCTCGCCCAGAAATGGCGGCTCCCCCGCCAGGCACTCATAGAACACGCAGCCCAGCGAAAACAAATCCACCGCTGCCGATAGGTCGCGCTCCCCCCGCGCCTGCTCCGGCGCCATGTACTCCGGAGTCCCAATCAGCGTCCCCGTGCGCGTCATCGCCCGCGAAGCCGCCAACCGCCGCGCAATTCCAAAGTCCAACAGCTTGACCTGTCCAACATCCCCACCCGGCAGAAAGAGATTTGTGGGCTTTAGGTCGCGATGCAGGACACCGCGGGCGTGGGCGAAGGCCAGGGCGTCGGCGATGCGGCGTAAGAGTTGTAGGGCGCTGTTGATGGGGAGGGGGCCGCGGGAGAGGCGTTGTGCGAGGTCTTCTCCGTCGAGCCACTCCATCGCGAGGAAGCGCAGGCCCTGGGGCGTGATGCCGTGCGCGACGTAGGAGACGATGGCGGGATGGCGCAGAGACGAAAGCAGCTGGGCTTCTCGGGTGAAGCGATTGGTCTCTTCGGGGCCGTTATTCCCCGCGTGCACCAGCTTGAGCGCGACGGGACCGCCGGTTAGTTGATCGTGTGCGCGATAGACCGCGCCCATGCCTCCAGCCCCCGCCAGACGCTCGATCTCGAAGCGATTCGCCAGTGTGGTCCCAGCGGACAGTACCTGCCCCATCCTCGCCCCCGGGGAGTCGCAGAGTCCCAAGTAGCGTACAGGCTATCTGAAAATCGGATGCCAAGGAAGCCGCTGCGCAGGGAGGCGGACTCGACGAGTTGGCGACGCTGCGGCAGGCGGGCAAACGGTCGGTCAGTTCAGGGGGGACCCGTGCGACCGCCAGGTACTTGGGCTGCTTGCTGGTGTGATGGGGACCGGGTCGGGGGCTGGAAGGAGGGTCAGCGACCGGTGAAACGGGCGGCCCGGCGCTCGATGAACGAGCGGACTCCCTCGGCGGCGTCTTCGCTCTGCATCACTGGCATGAGGTCGGCAAACATCTGCTTCACAGCGGTGTCGTGATCTTCGCATTCAAAGGTCCGGGCCGACTTGAGCACGCCCTGCACGCCCAGCGGGGCGCATGCGGCGATCTGCTCGGCGTAGGCCATCGCTCGCTCAAACTGCTGGCCGGGCTCGACGACGTCTTGCACCATGCCCCAGCGTAGGGCCTCCTCGGCGCTCCAGCGCGCGCCGGTCAGAAGGACGCGCTGCGCGTTGCCCCAGCCGATCTCGCGTGGCAAGCGCAGCGTCGCGCCGCCGCAGGGGAAGATGCCGCGCTGCACTTCCAGCATCTGGAACTGGGTGTCGCGAGCCGCGACACGGATCTCGCAGTTCAGCAGCACTTCCACGCCCCAGGTAAAGCAGTACCCCTGCACGGCGATGACCAGCGGCTTCTGGTGTCGCGGGCCGGACAGTCCCATCGGGTCGACGGAAAGTGGGCCCACCGGGAACGGGTTGCCGCTGCCAAACAGGGGCGCCCACAGATCAAGCTCAATGCCAGCGGTGAAATGCTTGCCCTGGGCATGCAGCACCGCGACCCGCAGCGCAGGATCGCGGTTCAGCTGACCGAGGGCTTCACCGAGCGCGCCGAACATGGCCGGCGACAGCGCGTTGTACTTCTCCGGGCGGGTCAGGGTGATCACCAGGACGTGGCCCTGTTGCGTGACGTGGACGTGTTCCATCGCGGCCTCAGAAGGTGGGGGGGAACGCAGCGGACGGCTGGCGATTAGCGCGGTGTGATAGCGGCTTGCAGACCATCAATGACGCTAAGCCAAGCCTCGTCCTGATTGGACCAAGTGGTAATCGGCTTGACGCGATCTTGACTATCGCGGGGATACGCGGCTAAAGGCTCTAGCCAGGTATAGGCCAGCATCGCCGGCCGCACGACGGCAGGAATGATCGTCGCGCCTTCAGCCATGCGCCGCTGAGCCCGCGCCAGCAGGTCGGCGCAGTCCGCCAGCAGGTCGGCGCTGACCAGAATCACAATGATGTCGGCAGCGGCGTAGTGACGCTCAATCTCGATCTTGGTGACCTGGCCAGCGACGATGTTGGCGGTGCTCCAAGGGGGCGTGATGCGCCCCGCGCGAACGAGCGGAGTGAGCATCTTTTCCAGACGCCGGGCATGCTCGCTGTCCTTGGGGGCATAGGCCAACACCAGGGAGACCGGCCGCCCCGCCGCTGCCGATTCGCGCGAGCCACTGGCCGGCGCTGCTGAGCTCTGTTCGCTTTTTATGCTTTCATAAAAATTCTTTAATTGTTGATTTGTAGAATTATAGTTATATGCATTTTCGAGTAATGCCATTAACTCATTTCGAGATTCGGCATGGCGCAGGACCCGAAAGACCATATCCGGCAGGGGGCCACTGCTGGTGATGTGCTCCAGCTTGTAGCCCATGCGATACATCAGCAGACGCTCAAGCTCAGTCGGCGTTGGGAAGGCGCTCAAGAGGGCGTTCGAAAACTGCTCTAGCTGTGCTGGCTTCATGACGATCGGCCCTGAGTATGGCGCAGAAGGCGAGCCTAGATCGAGAGGGCAGCGTCAAACCCCCAGGCGGTCCGCAGCGGAGGCGGAAGCGCGAAACAGAAGCGCTCGGGTCCTCGATAGAGGAAGAGCAGCGACTCGACCAGCTTGCGACCACCGGTCTGCCGGGCCCAGTCGGGTAGGCAGGCCCCCAGGCTCTGGCTTGCGCCGACCCAGGCGGGGCGCTCGCTCGGCGTCGGCCGGGCCGGTACACCCAGCAAGGAGCAGGTCTCGTCATCGAGGAGGAAACGCATCGCCTCGACCACCGGCCAGGGGTTTTCTGGGCCGCCCATCAGCGGCGTGCAGAAGTCGATCAGCGCCTGGGTCAGCGCCCGTCCGGCCTCGCTGGTTTTGAACTGTCGGCGGCGAATCCGCTGGGCCAGCCGGTCAGCCGCAGCATAGTCACGCGGCTGCAGCCACTCGCTGAGGCCCATGAGGTGCCCGGCCACCTTCCAGGTGTGCAGGAAGGCTTCGCGCTCGCTAGCCGATAGCTGACAGCCCAGCTTGTCCAGGCAGCGCAGCACGGCATACGAGAAGGCGAGCATCGTGCCGGCCAGATCCTCCTGGTTGATCGGCTCGCCCCAGGTGCGGTCCCAGTCGGGGCGCTGCCGCACCATGTGGCGCACCACGGCATGGATCAGGCGAACCTTCTGCGCCGAGCGCACGCCGTGGCCTTCTTCGTACAGGCCGCTCGGCGCCATCACATCGACCACGAACTGCGCAGTCTCGACGATGCGACGGCGCGAGTCGCGCAGCATGCGCCCCGTCATGTTGAGCACCTGCACGCCATGATGTGCGGCGTAGCTGACCGGCAGCGCGCCACACAGGAGGCTCAGCACGCACTCGGGACCGAGGCGGCCGAAGATCTGACTGCCCAGGCGGACCATCTCCTCGTCTGCCCAAGCTGGCAGGGCAGCCGTCTCGGCAAAAAATCGCTGCAGGTCGGCCGGCAGACCGTCGAGCTTCACCGTCTTGTTGTCGGTTAGGGCGCGGAATACCTCGCCATGCTTCACCTGCGGGCAATCGAGCAGGCTGGCCACCACCGCGTCGGCCGCCGGATCGCCCTGCTGGCGCAGCGCATCGAGCTCGACCTCCGTCAGCGCAGCCGGGTCGTGCGACGAGATCGTGATCTGCGGCGAGAGCCCCAGCCAAAATGGGAGCGGGGCCGGTGCCTCCTGCAGCTTTTCGCTGTGGAGATAGCGATGCATGTACCAGGCAATGGATCCGGTGGCCTCGCGGCTCTGCAGATCGCGCAACCGCGGTAGCTGCCCGGCATGGATCGCGTCGAGCTCCGGTGCGCCCTCGCGCTCAAAGCCCATGCGGTCGTAGAGATTGCCCCACTGCCCGCCGTGCGGCAGCATCGGGTGCTCGCCCTCGGGGTCGTGCAGACACAGGCTCGGCGCGATCGCCGCGATCTCGTCCTGCATGCCATCGAAGATGGGCTGGGCGATGACTAGCTGCTCCTGACAGGCTAGGAGGAGGTTGCCGTGTTCCACCAGCAAGGCGCGCCGTGCGGGGTGCTCAGCGGCCTGCGCGTAGCAACGGAAAGCTGCGGCCAGGAACCCGCGCGGATCCTGGTCGAACTGCAGCCGCTCCACCGCCGCCGATGATCGCGCACTGCCTAGAAATGCCGAGTAGGCGCGACCGACGTTTTGGAAGATCAGCAGGTTCCCCGCCACCAAGCCGGCCCGGAGCCGATCGCAGGACGCGATGAAGTACTCGATGATCCGTGCTAGGCGGCTGACGGTTCGCGAGACCGCCACACTCCCCTCGGACGACTCCCAGGCCGACTGGGACGAGATGGCGACTTGCTCTGGGACCAGCGCTGCGTCTTCCAGCAGTCGCCGTAGCTGACGCTCATCGTCGGGCAGCTCGTAACAAGATTCCAAGGCCAGAGGGAAGGCCCGCCGGTAGGCATGGCGCAGCAGCCCGCCCAACGCCTTCAGCTGACTGGGGAGCGAAAGCAGAGCGTCGATCGCCTCGTGAACGGCCTGCGTCAGGGCCAGGGTGGGGTCGCGCAGCAAGGCGGCGTAACAGTGACGCAGCCTATCGGGCGATCCGCGATAGAGCGACAGTCCCAGATCGCGCGATGCATGCTGGCCAAAGGTTGCCCAGTTGCACAAGGCCGGAGCCCCGAGGAACGCGGACAGCTCAGCCGCCATCTGGTGATAACGGCGGTTGATTGTCACGTTGCGCGCGATCGGGTCTTGGGCTGCTGTGATGTCATCAAGCTCAATCACGGCTTTACTCTCCCGGGGCCCATGGCCCTCCAAAGCTATGTACTCAGAAACTGAGTAGCTTCTGACACAGTATTCTGTGTCACGGATAACCGGGCGGAATTCTTGGTCTAGTCAGCCAGTCACCCGGCCAGACGCCGTCCGTCGTCGCCGCCGCGGACACCGAGCCGGAGCGACAAAAAGGGATGCTGGGAAACGGCAAACGGGCGGTCAGATCGTGCTCTACTGGCGTCGTACTTAGGCTGTAAGCCTCGCCCGGCCAGCCAGAGCTCTGCGGGATTCCTCAAATGGCTCAGATACCCTGTCGCGTCTTCCTCCTTTTCGCACCGTTGCAGGACCGCGACCTATGCGATGAACTGCTGGTCTACCTTCGCGCTTATCCCGATAAGCTGGAGCTGAGTTATCTCGACATGCCCGCTTCCGGTACGGCTCTGGTGGCGGACGAGGATCTTGTGCGAGATGCCGACCTGGTCGTGGTGCTGGTCAGCCCCCACTTGCTGGACCCGCAAAACGAGCGCTGCGCCCGAGCGTTGAAGACAACGCTTCAGCTGATGGAGCGCGACCGTGCACACGTGATTCCAGTGGTGCTGCGCGCCATTCCGGTGCTGCCAGACTGGCTGTCGGCCCTCGGCACGCTGCAACGCCTGCCGGCCGATTCGTCGGTGGCTGGGGCGCGAGAGCGGCAGGGTTGGCGCAACGATCTCGTCAGTCAGGAGGAGCCTGCCCGGCAGCAGGTCTGGATCAGCCTGAGTGAGATCGCCATCGCCTATGCGCAGAAGCTGAGCTGGCAGCGCCGCGACCATAACCTTCCTCCTCCTCCGAGTTCAGACTCGGTAGGGCGCCACATGCTGCTGGAGCAGCTACACGAGCTGCTGACTTCGCAGGGGCGTGAAAGCAGCGCAGCAGCGGTCTGCATCAGCCAGCCACAGCATGCACTGGTGGGGCTGGGCGGCGTTGGCAAGACCCATCTCGCCGCGCTTTACGCCTACCGCTACGCCGAACACTATCGCAGCCTGCTGTGGGTCGAGGCCGCCGGCTACGAGCTGACCTCGCGCTTTGCCGAGCTTTATTCCCACCTGCGCCTGCCTGGCCACCTGCTGCCTCGCCTCACCGATCCCGAGCGGAGCAAGGTCGCTGCGCGGATGGTTCAGGATGCGCTGGAGCGGGGCGGCCCCCATCTGCTCATCCTCGACAATGTCGATCACCCGTCGGCATACCAGACCTGGCTACCGCGCTTTGGGCGTACTCGCGTCCTGATTACGACTCGCAGACGCGATCTCCCCGTCGGTGAAAAGAACACGCTAGAAGTCGGCGTGCTGACTGAGCAGGAAGCGATGGACCTGCTCATGGGACGGACTGAAGCGGTCGATGGGATAGATGGGACGGGACCGCGACAACCGCTTGTCCTGCCGAGCCGACAGGAAGATCTGGCCGCGCAAGAGCTCTGCCGACTGCTTGGCTACCTGGCCCTGCCGCTGCGCGTGGTCTCGCGCATCCTGCAGAAGCGCGTGCGCCTGCCCTCAGAGATTCTCGCCGATGTCCGCACGCATGGTGGCTACGACTTCCTAGAGAACGAGTACTTTCACCAGCATCCCAGCGTCTATAACGTCTTCGAGTCGAGCTATGCCGCGCTGGGCACAGACGAGGCAAGGCTGGTGGCACAGGTCGCCGGTTTCTTCTCGCCGGTGGGGATTCCCGTGGCTTTGCTGTTCAATGCCAAAAATCAGCTGAAGCCCGAGTCCCGCATGAGCGAAAATTCGAGCGCCCTGGAGACGCTGCTCGACTACGGCATGGTGCAGCGTTCGCTGGGCGGCAAGCTGAGCGTCCACCTGCTGATGCAGGAATACCTGCGCCGCAAGGGGGGCGCGCCGGCGCAGCAGGCGGTGCTGACCGCCCTGGCTTTGAAGCTGCGTGGTCCGGAAGCTCAGACCACGCCGCCGGATGCCGAAGAGCTCGCCCGGCTGGAAGAGCTGCGCAGCCATCTGGAGTATGCCCACGAGCAGGTGTTGGAGCGGGCGGGGCGCGGCGCTGTGCAGTCTCTGTCCCTGCACCTCTACATCCCGCTTCGGCTCGCCCAGCACCTCAGTCGCCGAGCCGAGTTTGAGGAAGCTCTCGCGATCTGTCGCCACGTGTTTGAGCTGGGCACGACTGTCCCACTGAAGTGGCGGGCCGCCTTCCACCACTATGCCGGCTGGTTCCTGTATCGCCTGGGCCGGTACGCTGAGGCACGCCGGGAATACTTGCGGGTATTGAAGCTGAGCCGACGACCCGAAGCCGGTCCCAAAGGCTTGCCGGAAGCGCTGCTCTGCCACACCTACCATGACCTTGGGCTGATCGCGTCCACGCTTGGCGACTACAATCGGGCGCTTCGTCGGTTCAAGCGCAGCTACGCCATCCGTCGTCGAGACCAGCACACCAACCCGCGCGCGATGCTGATGTCGCTGCACTGGATCGGCCAGACCTATGCCGATCGTGGCAACTATGCGCGAGCCATTCGTGTGCTTCAGCTGGTGCTCAGCCGAAAGCGCCAGCGCCTGCCAAGTCCGCAGGACCCTTCGATCGCCAACACGCTGCACTCGATCGGCGAGGTCCAGCTAAAGCTGGGTCATCTCGACGGAGCGCAGGGGGCGATCGATGAGGCCTGTCGCATCCATGAACTGCGTCACCCCACGCGCAACCCTGACGCCATCTCGACCTACGTACTGCGCGCTGAGCTGCTCTGCTGCCGCGGCGATTTCACGGCGGCCGAGCGCACGCTGAACCACGCTTGGGAGATGCAGGAGGCGCTGCAGCCCGACCATCCCTACCTCGGCATCATCGCGCGCAGCCAGGGGAGCCTGCAGCTAGCGCGCGTGCGCGCGGGCGACAGCCGCGGTTCCGTAAGCGCGGCCCTGAGCTATCTGCAGCGGGCCTACGAGCGGCAGGTGAAAGCCTACGGTCCCCATCACCCACAGACCGCGCTCAGCCTATGCAAGCTCGGCGAGGCGCAGGCCGAGAGCGGTGATCTGCCGACCGGACGCACGTCGATTTCCCGGGCCCATACACTGCTGCGAGACATGCTGGGGGCGGACCACGCTGAAACAGCGACCTGCGCCTACACCCTGGGCAAGGTCCTGGCCACACAGGGCGCGCTGGATGAAGCCCGGAGCTTCGTCGAGCAAGCGGTCGCCGCCTTCAAGCCAGTCCTCGGTCCGACCCATCCGCGCACACAGGCCGCCGAGCAGCTTCTCCTCACCATCGGTAGCCGCCCAGCCCTGGAAGACCACGCCAAATAACCATCTGCCTCGCCCTCCCCTCCCCGCTATCGACCTGTCAGATCGCCCAAGTCCGCTGCGTATCCAAAGTATGGTGGCTGCTCGGAATGGATGCCTGGTACGTGACTTGGAACTCTCTCTCCTTGCGCGCACGCTCGCCCCGTCGCATCCGCACCCGCCACATAGCTCAACTCAACCGAGTCGACGAAGTCACGCCTTGATTGGCTTTGCTGGCATCGGCAAGACCGAGCTCGCAAGATGCTACGCCGAACAGTATCGCGCCTGCTATCAGCAGATCCTGTGGGTGGATGCGGCGGGTAGTGATCTCACCCCCGGCATGGCGGCGCTGGCTCCGCTTATGGGGCTGTCAGGCTGCAGCCCTGCCGATGCCGCAGCGCAAGTGCGCGACCGGCTAGAACGCGGGGGGACCTACCTGCTGATTCTCGACAACGTCACCGATGGGGCCGCGGTCCCGCCTCACCTGCCCCGCTTCGGTGCGACGACCGTGCTGCTAACCAGCAGGCGTCGCGACCTGCACTTTGCGACTCGTCAGGAAGTGGATGCACTCTCCGAGTCGGCCGCCCTGGAACTGCTGGGAGGCGACCAGCTGAGTAGCGGGGAACACCATGCCGCGTGCCGGCTTGTCACCCTGCTGTCCGGGCATCCCTTGGCCTTGCAGGCCATCGCCGAGGCCAGCCAGTGCACCGCGACCAGCCTGCAACAAATCTATGCCGCCATCGGTGCCCAGGGGCTCCGTCGTTGGCTAAGCCCACAGAGCCTGCCGCCGCAGGGCGCCCGCTATCGATTGCGGCAGCTTCTGGCTGATGCCTTCCTGGATACCCGCCATCCCCTGGCCCGCCCCCTTGCCCACACCAGCCTGCGCTTCCCCCGCCAAGACCTTACCCGCGACGCACTTTTTCAAATCGCTGCCACCGATCTCGCGATGTCCCGGCGCGACTGCGCGCATGCACTCGAAGACCTCGTCGACTCCGGGCTGCTAAGAGTCAGCGACAGCGGACGCGTCCGCGTTCATCAGCTGTTCAGCGAGCTTGTCGCCTAGACCGCTGACGTCCATCGCGGCCTCGCTCGCAAGCTGCAGCGCCGTGCGCCTGGCATGACCGTAGCGAAAACCGGCTGACGGGGTAGGGCCTGGCTAGTCCAAGCACGGCGGGCGAGACAGCTGAGGGCGGCCGGGGCCTTCGTCGCGGCTGGGGAGGATGCGGGAGAGATAGGCGAAGTCGGTGTCGCAGAAGACGGCGGGGCCGCTGCCGACAAGCTCGGCCCGTTCGCGGAAGCTGCGCAAGCCGCCGGGGTTCATGATGCGACCGGGGAGACTGCCGTTGTTGTGGTAGCTGCCGGATTTGTTGCTGGGGTTGGCGAGGCCCAGCGAGTGGCCCAGCTCATGGGTCATCGTCGTGCCGATCAGATTGCCCAGCACCAGCACGGCGCAGGCGATGACGCGCGCGCGATCGCTGGTAAGCGCCGGGCAGATCGAGCCATTGCTCAGCGCGGGGAGCCCCGCGACCTCGCTGAGATCCGCGGCCTGTCCCCCCTGGTCTTGTCGCAGCGAGTCGAAAATGGAGTCGAAGAGCTCCGCATCTTGCGCCGGAATCTTGATCTTCTCCACCCGGCCGGGGTGCGCCGAAAACCCGAGAAGCTGCTCGGCAAAGACGCCGCCATAGCCGGGCGAGCCATCGCTCTGCGTCACCGCATTGCCCCCGCCGATGCGATCGTACAAGCGCGCGTTGCCGAGATCGCGCCCCGGGGTGTTGTCGTAGCCCAGGTAGCCCAGCCCATTGGGATCGCTCCCCCCGACCTCGACGAGCGCATAGTGGGCAAAGTCAGCCGGCGGTGCGGCGTCGGGCTCGACCTCGCGAAACTCGACGGCCAGCCCGGCGTAGTCGCGGCGGGCGACGTCCAGCACGCGGGCCCGCACGGCGCGATCGATGGCGCGCAGTCCGAACAGCCGCAGGCTCTCTTGATACGACGGCAGGAAAGTCAGCAGCACAAGCTGCTTGGGTCGCAGCAGGCGCAGCGACAGCGGCACTGGGCGGCTGGACAGCGACTCTTTGCCGTAGCGCAACACCAGGCTGGCCGTGCCGGTGAACAGACCGCTGACCTGTCGCAAGCCCCCACGCGGCTGCAGCGCTTGCCCCAGCGCATCGGTGTCATCGAGGACATAGCGCCCGAGCGGGCTGCCGGGATAGCGTGGCAGCCACTCGACGACGACCTGCAGATCCACCGGCAGGACGATGGGCGATCCGTCGATGCTGAACATGCCACTTAGCGACAGCAGCGTCGCTTGCCCCGGCGGCTGATCGGCGGGTGACGACGGGCTGGACGGGTTGGGCACCGGCACAAACAGCGACGAACCACCGATAAAGCCGGCCCCAGCCAGCTCGACGTACTGCCCCAAGCTGACCGCGCTGGGTGCTAGGCCAGTCAGCTCGGGCGCGACCTGACTTACGGCAAGCGGTAGCGGATCGGATCGCGTCGCACCGATGACCCTAGGCTGCTGATTCTTCAGCGAGACCGTGCCCACAAAGCGCCCCGGGCGGATGCCGGCAATCCGCGGCGACCACGGGAACACGCCGACGCGACGATCGAGGGGGCTGGCCGGCTTGACGACGATCTCCAGACCGTTTACGGGGGTTCCGACCAGCAGGCAGTTGCCGCTGACTCCGTCGGGCAGGAAGCACCCGTCGATCACCGCCGTGCTCTGCCCCTCGCCCGGTCCCAGCATCAGGTTGTCACCCTGAACGACGACCCAGTCGTTGCTGTGCACGCGGTCCTTCTGCGGTGCAGAGGCCGCGCCGGGTAGCTCCAGCCGATCCAGCCGCGGAGCCAGGATGCGCGCCACTTCGAGGCTGACGCGCAGCGGCTCCGGCGTGTGCGTTGTCAGGTCGATAGCGCTATCGACGATCAGGATGGCCTGAGCATCAATCTGGCCGGCGAAGGTGCCGAGCGCAGCGAATAGCTCGCCACCGGCCTGCACGCGGGCCTCGGTCTCGCTGCGGCGCTCGGCACGCAGGCGGACGTCGAAGCGGGTGGTGCCTCCGCCCTGCGCCTTGATGCTGCCCCGCAGGCGTAGCGACAGCGCGCCATCGCCGGGACTGGGAAAGCCGCGGCCGGTCAACGTGATCTCACTGCCGGGGATGATGGTGTGCGGCCCGACGGCGGTCAGCGCCAAATCAGCGAGACCCGGGTCGGGGTCCGAGAGCCCTGCGCGGTCGCCCGGAGCGCAGGCGGCAAGGCCGAGCAAAAGGGCCGCCGTGGCCAGAAAGCGCGGCTGCCTGGCCAAGGGCCGGGGCGGCGAACCGGATCG
>DAORCZ010000100.1:0-14332 GCA_035345735.1 Pseudomonadota bacterium
CGGCTGGACCGACGGGGGCGCTTACAACGACGCGGGTTCCGTCTGGCTTGACGAAGCACAGCGCAACTTCGCGGAGATCGGGGCGTGCGCCCGCGTGTGGCTGGAGAGCGTCACGCCACCCTCGGCAGGGCTGCGCCGTGCCGAGCCGCCGCATACCCTTGATGCATGGCGAAAAGCCCTCAGCGTCGAGTTCATCGGGCGCGCGCGCGCGGTCTTCGCTGCCGCCCCTCGTCCGCGCCATTTCACGAGCCGACACTGCGACGAATGCATCGAGCACGACGAGGTGATGGGGCAGTACGACAACGACACGCTCACTTTTGAACCGCTCGAAAACCCGGGATGGGATCCCAGGTGCTTCCTGACAAAAGAGGGCTTTCGCTACTTCATGCCGGGCCTGATCCGCGTCCAGATCGAGCGCTTGCAGGTCGATGCCGCGAGTGTGCACGGCGGGTACGATGTCGAGCTTATCGACTTCCACCTGCGTGACGCCGAGGACTCTCGATTTGCCCTCTTTACCGGCGCGGAGATCGAGCTTGTGGCCCAGTTTTTGGCCAGCGTCGTAGCGTGCCCGGGGTTCGCGGGACTGTTCCTCAGCGCGAATGAGATCGAGCGCGCAGCCGAGTCCTGGAGGATGCGAGCAGCCCGCTTGGCGAGCCCGCACGCTCTCTGACGCGGCTCCTCCTCGGCGCGGGCTACGATATCCTAGGGTCATGATCGTACGCTCGACGCATCGTGCGTCCTTCCGCGTCTGGCTATGGGCAGCGGTCCTCACCAGCGCACCGGTGAGTGCGAGCGCAGAGCCCGACGCCAAACCAGCCATCGCTCCCAAGCCGGCGGCGCTGGATTGTTCGCGTGCCGGTAAGCGCAAGGTTCGCGCCGCGGCCGAAAAGGCCGTCCGGGCCAAGGCGTACAAGAACGCAATCGCACTGCTTGAACCGTTCGCCAGTGGGTGCCCTGACTCTGGGGACGCTGCCGTTGAATCGGCGTGGCTTGCCGGCGACTTGGCGGTGGCCTACCAGCGCGATGGCCAAGCGCTCGCGTGCAAGCGGCTGATGGAGCGGCTTGTATTTCCGAAGTCGGATGCCGCGCAACAAGGCGACGCCAAGCTGATGAGCGCGCTGCAGTTCAACCTCGATCAGTGTCAGAAGGCGTTCGACGCGGAGTATGCGGCGCTGCGCGCGGAGGCCTGCTCGATCGCACCGCGCGACGCGATCGCGGCCGCCAGCATCCCCGAGCCACTCCTCCCGAGCGGCGCACAAGCCGCGTGCCTTGCCCTCGTACCCACCGACGCACCGAACAAGGCCGGCAAGCATGGCAAAGACGGTGCCGAGGACGTGAGCTGCCCGGCGCTTGTGCTCGTGACCAAGGCCAAGAGCGGCGCCAAGAGCCGCCGCGTGCTCGGGACGCCGTTTGCGGATCAGACGTTCTGCTGCGGGCTGCACCGCGTCGAAGTGGGAAGCAAAGATGGCCAGGCGCTTGTGCGCGTCAGCGCGGGCGAGTGGGTCCGCGAGTGCCAAGGCGGTACGGCGACCGCGTCACTAGATGGCATCTTCGCCTGGTCGACCTCCGCACTCCGGCTGGTGCTCGACGCGTCGAACATGTTGTGGTAGCCGGCTACGGATAACGCAGCGTCGCATCGGGCATGGGGGAGCGCGTGCCGTAGTAGACCCCGACGCCCACCGCAGTGCCGACGATCGCGGCGGCACCGACCCCCACGAGTGCCCAGACCCATGGCTTCACCTTGCCCTCCTTGGCCGCGGGGGCCGCAGGCGCGGTGGTGAGGCGTGAGGTGCCATCGCCTTCGCTACTCGCAGCTGCTGTGGAGGTGGCGCTCCCCGTCGTTGTGGGCGTGGGGGCGCCTGCTGCGCTACTCGCGGTGCGCTGGGTCGTAGCCGCCTTTTCGGCGGCGATCACCTGTTTGGCCTGCTCGATGTACTGTTCGAGCTTGGTGCGATCGGGACCGGGCTTTAGGTCGGATAGCGCCTGCTCGAACAGGGTCAGCGCCGCCCGCGTTTGCTTCATCTTGAAATGGGCGCGGCCGATGAAGACGAGCAGTCGCGGATCCTCGACCTTCTCATACCCGGCGCGAAAGAAGTCGATGGCCTGTTCGTACTGCGCCGCCTTGAACGCGATGACGCCGCGGTCGACTAGGTTCTGACAGGCCGGGACGGCGCTGCAGTCAGATCCCGCCGCTGCGGTCGTACCGTAGAGCGCCGCAACCAGGAGCCAGAGCGCCGCGAGCTTGCGCGAGCCGGGATTAGTCCAGCGTGTCGAAAATGCTCTTGCCACGGTTCGTGTTCCTGGGCGGATTGCTCTTGGCGGCTTTGACGGCCTTCTTGTTTTTCGCCGCGGTCGCTGCGTTGTTGGGGGCTGTCGTTGGCTCGCTGGGGGCCGCCGCAGGTTTGCTAGGTGCGCTGTTTTTGGACGATGTCGCGGCTTCATCGCCGCTGCCGGATTTGGCGGCGGAAGAGGGCGCTGCCCGGCCACGCCCGGCGGAGCCCGCCGCTTTGTCAATCGCTTCGCCCCCCGCTGGAGCTGGGTGCGGACTGCGCAGCAAGAGCAAAAGGCCGAGCACGATGCCGATGCCCGCTACCGCAAGCCCGGCTCGCACAGCCTGGCCACTGCCCCCGCGTTGTTTTCCCGTCGACTGTCCCAGCACCGAGATCTGCGAGACGTAGGTCGGGACATCTTTCAACGCGAACAAGCCGGGGCCCGCCGCGCCCGTGGGTACTGCGATGGGCTGTGCACCGCTGGGCGGCGGCATGTGCAGCGGCGCGCTTGCTCCCGATGCTGCGCCCAGCACGGGTGATGCGTGGCCAGTCGGCCCGCCGGCAACTGGCGGTAGCGCTCGGGCTGACGCGTGCGAAACCGGAGTGGCGGGGAACGATGGCACAGACGCTGCTGGGGAGCGCAAGGGCAGCGAGAGCACGTCGCCGGTGACCAGCGCCAGGCCGGACCCCGAGGACGCCCCCGTGCCCGGCGAACTGAGCTGCGAGGAGACAGCCGGGGCTGGCGGGGACACCGGCGCATGCATGCCCGAGGCTGGCACCGCGTCAGTCGATCTCGCCGGTCGCTGCACCAGGGCCGACAGCTGCGCGACGACATCGCTCATGCTGGGGCGCTCGGTAGGCTCCTTGCGCAGCATCTGCTGGCACAGGGCAGCCAGCGCAGGCGGCAGCGCGGGCATCAGCTGGCCAAGCTGCGGCGGTTCGTCGCGCAGGTGCATCACCATCAGCTCACCAGGCGCGGTGGAATCGAACGGCAGTCGCCCCGACAGCATCTGAAACAGGATGACGCCGAGAGAATAGACATCACTCTTCGCGTCGACCTTGCCCGCGCCGCGGCACTGCTCGGGGGACATGTAACGCGGCGTCCCCATGATCATGTCAGAGCGGGTTCCCTGCGATGGAGCAGCCTCTCCGCCCGCCAACTTGGCGATGCCGAAGTCGAGAATCTTGATGCGCTCTCCCGTCGCTGAAACGGGATCGGGGATGATCATCAGGTTCTCGGGTTTGAGGTCGCGGTGGACGATGCTCTTGGCATGGGCGGCGGCCAGCGCGTCGGCAATTTGGATGGTCAGGGTGCAGCTCTCGAACAGGCTCAGCGCTCGCTGCCGCAGCTGCGCTGACAGTGTGCAGCCCTCAAGAAACTCCATGACCAGAAAGGCCGTCCCATCGGGCAGTTGGCCTAGATCGGAAATCTGTACGAGGCTGGGATGTCCGATGCGATTCACAGCTCGCGCTTCGTTGAAGAAGCGGGCGACGGCTTCCGGATTGACGGCGAGCTCGCGGCGCAAAACCTTGATGGCCACGCGCCGTTCGATGGCGTCATGGATGCCTTCGTAGACCGCGCCCATGCCGCCAGCCCCGATTTGGCGGATCACACGATAGCTGCCAAGCGTGCTCGGCACGGCCCCCATCTAGCCCAGTATACATGGTGTGACTACGAGGGACGGAAGGGAACGACCGCGGTGGTACAGCGACGGTATGAGCGCACCTCCGCGTCCAACGCGAGCCCCGTTCGCTGGCCCGGCCATGACCCCCCTGAGGACTGGGGCAAGTCGTGGACGTGGGGCGCCACAAGTGGCGTGTGGCTGGGCAGTGTGGCTGGGCAGTGTGGCTGGGCAGTCGTCCCCTGACCGGGGATGCGTGGCGCCTGGTCTATGTGGCTCGCGCGCGCTGGCAACGGAAAGGTCAATCTTCTTGACTAGTTCGCTGAGGGGCGCCTCCATCCCGTGCGAGATGAGATACTGATGCGATCGGGATTTGCGTCGAGGCACAGATGAGCAAGCGGTCATGGCTGAACGTGTCCACGAGTCTGTTCTCCCTGCTGTGCGGACTGACGGCTTCTGGTCTGACGGCTTGTCGCGACAATGTGGGCAGCTGCAGCACCGATACGACCACGCTCTGCCTGCAGATCGACCTGGAGAGTCGCGCGCAGGTTCCGCACTTCCTTAATGTGTCGGTCGGCTCGACGCGGCAGGCGACGCTGCAGAAGGAGCTCGATGCCGCGCCGCTGGCGACTCGTCCATACATGTTGGAGATCAAGCCGACGGTCGATTCGACGGTCAGCTTGACCATCGACGTGCAGGGCGTGGATCACGATCCAGCGACCGGCAGCAGCGTCCCCGTCGCGACGCTGTCCGCACCGCTGATGCTGCAGCTGGCGACGGCAGCGCGCCCCACGCTGGTCACACTGCGTCCGGTGCCGAGCAGCGCCAACGATATGAGCGTGGGCGGCCCGGCGGACATGGCGGGGGGCGCCGATCTGCGCCCGGCTGATATGGCCAACCCGTGGAGCGCTGTGCCGTCCGGCCTGATGTCTACGCCGCCGCTGCTGGCGATTGGTGGCACCGGCACGACGGTCTATGTCGTCGGCTATGGCGGGACGGTGCTCCAGGCAACGGGGCCGAACTACACGTTCACGGCGAAGCCCGGCCCGACGGGCGCCGGTAATTTGACCGGGCTGTGGGTCAACACGGCCAGTGACTTGTGGGTCATCGACACGACGGGCCACGTCTGGCACTCCATCGACAGCGCGAGTACCTGGCAGACAACCACCGTGGCCGCTACCGGGGCCCTGCTGGCCATCGCCGGGCGGAGCACGACGGGTGAGATCGTCGTCGCCGGTGCTGACCCCAGCAACGGCTACTACTACAACGGCACAGTCTGGGCGCTGACCCCCATCATGCTCGGCACCGCGACACGTGGCCTGGCGGCCAGCGGTAACTACTTTGTTGCCGTCGGGGACGGGACGAAGGCCGCGCGGAGCAGCAACCTGACCATGGCCTGGTCAGCGATTGGCGTCGGCACCGTCGCCGGAACTCCGAACCTGCTGGCGATTGTCAGCAACAACAACCAGGGCTTCATCGCGACGTCGGACGGTCAGCTTCTGGCCCTGTCACTGGGCTTCGGCAATCTCATGTCAGTCACCTCGGCCGCCGGGCAGCGTTTCAATGCGCTCTGGTTCGGCGGCGCGCAGAATATCTGGCTGGCAGGAAGCGCCTCGGCCGTCTTCAACTGGAAAGGCGCGGCGAGCCCGGTCGACAACGGCCCGGGGTTACCGGGGGGGCTGACCCTAAACGGCGTCTGG
This sequence comes from Pseudomonadota bacterium, assembly GCA_035345735.1. Classification (GTDB taxonomy): domain Bacteria; phylum Myxococcota_A; class Polyangia; order Palsa-1104; family JAEUJZ01; genus JAEUJZ01. The sequence continues at coordinate 5,593 of DAORCZ010000100.1, forward strand.
GGCGACGGCACGGGGACCGTCTTCGTCGTCGGTAGTGACTCAAGCAGCGGCTACATCTTTCGTCGCTAACCACGGACCTCGCTGGTCGGCGCGCTCCCCGACGGCCTGCGGCTCAGCGCCTACCGTCGGGGCAAAACGAGGAAGGCCGCAGACACCGCGGGGAACCCAAGGGCCGCCGCCGCCTAGACCGCCGCCGTCCCTGCCAAGGCCGCGATCAGCCGTCGCGTGGCAGGGCCAGGCTGGCCGCGATGATAGAGGCGCGGCGAGAACACATGACGCGACGGGCGGGTCCACTTGATGCGGCGCAGCTTCTTCCGGGCCAGCTCTGTTTCGATCAGGGAATCGGGCATCCAGCCGTAGCCGATGCCGGCCAGAATGGCCCCGCGCTTGGATGCGAAGTCGTTGAGGTGCACGGTCGAGTGCGCCTCGATGCCGGCGGTCGATAGCTGCAGGCGCGGGTCGGAGCCGCGCACGGTCAAGAGCAGGTGGGCATCCAGCGAGCGCTCGTCATGCTGACCGCGGGCCAGAGGATGATCCGCGCGCACCACCAGCGACGCCGGAACCGGGGGCAGAGCGACGCTGCGCAGGCCGGGGCTGCGCGGCGGCAGCACGGCAATCATCAGATCGGCGGCGGTGCGCTCGAAGGCTTCCTCGACCCCGCCGAGAAATTCGGCGCGGACATCGATGCGGGTCGGCACGCGGTCGGTGATCAAGCGGCCGACCGCGCGCAGCAGCGGATCGACCGGGACGATGCCATCGAAGACGACGCGGACGGTTGGTTCCCAGCCGGCGCGTAGCTCGCTGACCGTCGCTGCCAGGGCGGCTTCGGCGGCCAGCAGCGAGCGACAGCTTTCGAGTACGCGTCGCCCGGCTGGATTGAGCTGGGTGCGGTAGCCGGTCCGGTCGAGCAGCGGAAAGCCCAGCGAATCCTCGAGCGTGCGCACCAAGTACAGCACCGAGCTGTGGCCACGATGCAGGGCGGCGGCGGCACCGGCGAAGGTCCCCGCCCGCTCTAGCGCGTCGAGAGCGCGGGCTTGCTCCAGCGTGACGGCGGGGGCGTTTGGCGGCAGGACATTGTTCATAGAGCTGACAATGTTGCACGAAACATCGCAGTTTTTTCGAACATGAGAACCCGCCATCCTGGGGGCATGTCGATTCCCTATATCCGGGGCCGGGTCGCCCAGCAGGCCCACGTCGGGCTGCCCGAGGGCACCGTCGAGGAAGAGTACGCACGCAACGGCTTTTTCGGGCGTTACGCGCACCTGTACCGCGAGCATCCGCCGGTGGCTTGGACGCGCATCGAAGGACCGCTGCGCCCGCGGCTATACGACCTGCAGACCGCGGTCGGGGCGGACTACTTGGCGAGCCGTCACGCGCTGTTGCAGAACGACGACTGTCGGCTGTCTTTCGCCCACGTGGCCGATGCCATGCCCTATCTGTTTCGCAACGCCGATGGCGATGAGCTTCTGTTTGTGCACAGCGGCAGCGGCCGGCTGGCCACTGACTTTGGCTCGCTGGTCTACGAGGCAGGTGACTACCTGGTCATTCCGCGCGGCACGCTGTATCGCCTGGTGCCTGCCGGCGAGACGCGGCTCCTCATCGTCGAGACCCGCGGCGAGCTGGCCCTGCCCGAGCGCGGTATGCTGGGGCAGCACGCGTTGTTCGATCCGGCAGTGTTGCGCGTGCCTTCGCCCGAGGAGCGCACGCCCTCTGCCCCGGGCCAGGCGGGCTGTCAGCCGGGCGAGTGGCGCGTGGTCATCAAGCGGCAGGACGCGCTGACGTCGGTCTATTACCCGCACGATCCGCTGGATGTCGTGGGCTGGAAGGGCACGCTGTCCGTTTGGCAGCTCAACGTGCGCGATATCCGGCCGGTGCTGTCGGATCGCTATCACTTGCCGCCATCGGCGCACACGACCTTCATCGCGCCGAATGTGGCCATCTGTACCTTCGCACCGCGACCGCTTGAGAACGGTGATCCGCGTGCGCTGAAGGTGCCGTTCTATCACTCGAACATCGACTTCGACGAGGTGCTGTTCTATCACGCCGGTGAGTTCTTCAGCCGCGACGGCATTGCACCGGGCATGCTGACCTTTCATCCCCAGGGCATCCACCACGGTCCACAGCGTCGCGCCGCGCAGCGCACGCCGGCTGCACAGCGCACCGAAGAAGTCGCGGTGATGGTCGATACGCGGCGGCCGCTCGATATCTGCCCGCAAGCGGCGGCGCTAGAGATCGTCGATTACTGGCAGAGCTGGCAGGTGCCCGAGGGGACCGGAAGATGAACGACACCTGCTGATTGTTGCCCCGATGATGCGAACCCCCTTCCTTGCGACCCCTCACTGAAGCGAATGAACCCCATGGATGCACGCCCTGTCTCCCCAGAAAATCCCTGCGCGCTGCGCGGCTTTGCCTTTGCCATCTTTGCCTCGCCCGATCCGGAGCGGCTACATCAGCTGTTCCTGGCGTTTGGCTTTTCGCGCACCCAGCGTCATGCCTCGCTGGCCATCGACCTTTATGAGCAGGGTCAGATCTCGCTGCTTTTGGATCGCGGGACCGCGGGGTTTTCGGCGCAGTTTGCGGCCGCACACGGACCCTGCATCTCGGCGATGGGCTGGCGGGCCGACCATGCCGAACAGGCGGCGGCAACGGCGGTCGGGCGGGGGGCGCCCGCCGGCCAGGGGGATCTGTTCCGCCGCGATGGCAGTCGGCTGCCTTCGGTGCGCGGCATTGGCGACTCGCTGATCTACTTCGTCGATGACAAGGACAGCTGGTCAGCGCTGGGCTTTGTGCCGCATCCAACGCCGGACCACGTGCCGTCGAAGGGCTTTACGGCGATGGATCACCTGACCAACAACGTGCCGCGCGGCGAGCTTCTGAAGTGGGGAGGCTTCTATCGCGAGGTCTTCGGCTTCACCGAGGTGCGCTACTTCGACATTCGCGGGGTCAAGACCGGCCTGACCTCGTACGCGCTGCGCTCGCCAGATGGATCGTTCTGCATCCCGATCAACGAAGGCACCGAAAAGGGCAGCCAGATCAACGAGTACCTAGAGGAATACAAAGGCCCCGGCATCCAGCACCTGGCGTTTCTCACCGACGACATCTTGGCCTCGCTGGCGGCGCTGGAGGGCACGCCGATTCAGTTCCTGGACATCGACGATGAGTACTACCAAGAGGTCTTCCAGCGGGTGCCAGGCGTGCGTGAAGATCATGCCGAGATCCAGCGACGCAGCGTGCTGGTGGATGGCGATGAGGCGGGTTATTTGCTGCAGATCTTCACGAAAAACCTCATCGGCCCGATCTTTATCGAGCTGATTCAGCGGCGAAATCACCTGTCGTTTGGCGAGGGCAACTTCGGCGCACTGTTCCGCTCGATCGAGCGCGATCAGCAGCGCCGCGGCTACCTAACGTAGGGGACCACGATCGACTGCTGCGGACCGCAGGCAGAGCGGACTTGCGGAGGCCGGCGATCCTTCGCATTTACCGTCGGGTAGATGGGGTGTGGGGGACGCGAGCCGGGGTGCGGGCTGGGCTGTGATAGATTGACCGCTAGTGCGCTCTCCCTCGTTTTCGCGTTTGGTTGGCTCGTCGCTGTCCGGCGGTGGGCTGCTGCTCTTTGTGTTGGGTAGCGCGGGCTGTCCACCCGCTGCGGTGCAGGTGCGGCCCTACGCGGCGCCGACCGAGGCGGAGCTTGTGGCGCAGCTCTCGGCAGGACGGGATCAGCTGCAGTCACTGCGCGCTCGGGCCAAGGCCGACTACATGGATCGCGGGCAGCGCATCAAGATCGATCTGGCCCTGCTCGTGCAGCGACCGCAGAAGCTGAGAATAGCCGGTGAGAACTCGCTGACCGGACCGCTTCTGACCGTCGCCACCGATGGGCAAGACTTCCACCTGCTGGATGTGCGCGAGGGACGTTTTCTGCGCGGTCAGGTCAACCCTTGCAACATGTCGCGCATCCTGGGCCTGAGCTTTCATCCCAGCCAGCTGGTAGAGGTGCTGATGGGCGGCACGCCGCTTCTGCCGCAGCCGACGGGCTCGGAAGTCTCGTGGGATCCGCGCAGCGGTGGACGCGATGTCCTGACCCTGCGTGATGAGCGCGGTCTGAGCGAGGTGATCTATTTCCAGCTGGTGCCGACCGCTCCTGGCTCGCCCGCGCCCAGTCGGGCCTGGGATGTCGTCGAGGCCGAGGGGCGCGATCCACGCGGCACGGTGGTCTTTCGGCTGCGTCACGAGGGCTATGAGTGGCAGAAGCTGGAAGGGGGGGAAGGCAGCGCCGCGACTCCAGCGACGGCAAGCCTGCGCCTGCCGAGCGTCACCTATCTGGAAGATCCGCCGCGCAAGAGCGATGTCCGCCTGCGCTGGCGCGAGCGCGAGTGGAATCCCCGCATCGAGCCGGACCTCTTTCACCTCGATGCGCCGGCGGGCGTGCCGGTCGAGCCGGACACCTGCAGCCTGCCTGCAGGGGCCACCCCCGTCGAGGGGCGTGGACCATGAGGGCCGCGAAGGATCCACCGGGGGGGCCTCCGATGACCACCATCTCTGAGAATGCGGAGACCTCGCCGCTCGCCGATCGCGAGCGCCTGATTGATGTGCTGCGCGAGCGCTTGTCGGCGCGCTCTCGCCTGACGCTGCCCGCTGCCGCGATGGGCCTGCGCGAGTCGGCGGTCCTGGTGCCGATTCTGTGGCGGCCGGATGCCCCGCCCGAGGTGCTGTACATCGTGCGGCGTGCCGATGCCCCGACGCACTCGGGCCAGATCGCGTTTCCCGGTGGCAAGCGCGAGCTAGACGATCCGACGCTCTCGCACACCGCGCTGCGCGAGAGTTTTGAAGAGGTCGGCCTGCCGGCTGAGCAGGTCAGTGTCTGCGGCCTGCTTGACGATGTCCCGACGCCGGCTGGCTTCAACATCACGCCGGTGGTCGGCGTGGTGCAGGCTCCTCCCGGCGAGACGGCGCTGCGCTTTTCACCCAATCAGCGCGAGGTCGCCGATCTGTTTGCCGTCCCGGTGGCGCAGTTCGCCAGCATCTATCAGCTGGCCGGTCACACCAAGTGGCAGGGCGTGCGCTATGCGCTGCACGAGTTCCACTTTCCGGATCCCGCTCTGCCCACTCCGCGGCGAATCTGGGGCGCGACGGCGCGCGTCACGTTCCAACTTTTGACGCTGCTCGGCCTGATCGCGCCTTTACGAGACGACATCGGCTGACGTATAGCGGCCAAGGAGGTCCTTTTTGCCGCGGCGCGTAGCAGCCTTCCTCTTCTGCGTCTTCTTTCTACTGATGAGCCGAGAGCCGCCCTGGGGCGATGCGCGCGTGACGTTTGAGACGGCGCGGGCGCTGCTGGACCATGGCCGCTTGAACATCGATCTCGACGCGCCCAGTTATTTTTTCACGATCTATCAGGGCAAGAAGTACGGCTTCGCAACGCTGGGCAATGTGCTGGCTTCGGCGCCGAGCATCCTTTTGTTTCGCGCGTTGCGCCCCGCGTTTGCGGCACTGGGACCGCAGGCGGTTTCTGCCTGGGCGGCGCTGTCTTGCCACGTCTCGGCCGCGGCCTTGATGGCGGCAACTGCGGCGCTGTTCTATCGGCTGTGTCGTCGGCGCGGTGCCTCGCCTCGGCTGTCTTTGGGCCTATCGCTGGGCTTGGGGCTTTGCACCATCTGCTTGCCGTATGCGCGCAGTCCGTACTCGGAAGCGCTGCAGACCTTGGCCCTGATCTGGCTCGTCGAGCGCACGCTGACGCAGGCCCAGCCGCGCAGCCTGAGCCGGCTGGGAATGGTCGGCTTGGGGGCGGCCGCGGGTGTGGTGCTGAACGCCAAGCTGGTCTACGCCGCGGTGCTCCTGCCGTGTGCGGGCTACGTGCTGTACTTCCTGTGCCGTCCGCCCGCCCCCGAGTCGCCTCCGTCGCGAGCCCGCCTGATCGAGAGCCTGGCCATCGCCGCCGGATCGTTTCTGCCCTTCGCGGGTCTGGTGGCGGCGCACAACTACATCAAGACCGGCTCGCCGTTTCGCACCGGCTACTGGGGCGATCTGTTCGCTGGCGATCTCTGGCCTTCGCTCTATGGCTACGTTTTCTCATCGGGGCAGAGCGTGTTTCTGTACTCGCCGCCGCTGCTCCTGGCGGTGCTGGGCGCGCGGCAGGCGTTCCAAGCCAGCGACGACCCGGCCGAGCAGCAGAGCCGACGCGAGAGTGGGCTGATCGGGCTCGTCATTGCCATCGTCACGCTGCTCAATGCCAAGTATTTCCTGTGGCACGGAGCCTTCTGCTGGGGACCGCGGCTGATGGTGCCGCTGACGCCGCTGCTGTTTTTGCTGTGCCTGCCGTGGCTGCCGTCGGCGCTGTCCCGTGGGCAAGTTCGACTGCGGCAGGCGGCGGTGCTGGTGCTGTTCGCCCTGGGGGCGGCCGTGCAGCTTCTGGGATCGTCGCTGTACTGGGATCATTTTCTGCGCATTGCGCAGACGGTGCGGGATGCCACCGGAGGACCGCTGTGGTCGCCTGACTACCTGCCGCACGTCTACTTCGTGCCGCAGTTCGCACCGCTGCGCGGCTATCCCTGGCTGCTTTCACACATGGTGCGCGGCGATGCCAACCTGGCGGCCGATGCGCCCTGGCGTGCGCTGTATAGCCAGCCGATTGACCTGTCCTCGCACTTCGGTCGGCTGCGCATCGATCATTGGTTGCTCGACTGGGGGCGGCAGCCGCTCGTCGCTGCGCTGATCTTTTTCGCGTTCTTGTTGGGGGCGGCTCTGGCGGCACGATCGCTGCGCTCGGCGCTGCAGCGCGAGGAGGCGGGGTGAGCTCAGCCCGCGCTGTCACCTGGCCGCTTGGGCTGCTCGCGCTCGGCGGCTTTGCGATCCATGGCGGGGGGCACCTGTTCCGCGGCACGGCGCACGATGTGCTGTGGGCCTGCACCATGGCCAACCTGCTGATCGGCATCGGGCTGATCTTTCCGCAGAGCGCCGCGAGAGTCCGCCTCGTCGCCATCGGCGTGCTGTGGCTGCTCGTCGGTAACTTCACCTGGGCAGTGGATCTCATCCTGGGCGGCGACTTTTTTTACAGCTCGCTCCTCACCCACGTCGGCGGGCTCTTGCTGGGCGGCCTCGGCCTGCATCGCCTCGGCTATCCGAAGCGGGCCTGGATCTTTGCCACGGCGGGGATGGTGCTGCTGCAGCTTCTCTGTCGGGTCGTGACGCCGCCGGCTGCCAACGTCAACGTCGCGCACCAGGTCTATGGCTTCTATCGCGGGATCTACGGCAGCTATCTGCAGTTCTGGGTGGCGTCGTTTTTTCAGACCGCGCTGGCCTACTTCGTCCTCGACTGGCTGCTCTCTCGCCTCTATCGCCGCCTGGGGCGTGCGCGAACGCCGGGTGCGCGTGCGGCAGACGTTGCGGTCGACTAGGCGACTGCTGGGGCGGGGCGCTTTGACACCCCGGCACCCTGCGGTCCAGGCCCCTTGCCAAATTGACAACGCTGCCTGGCCCCCCGCTGACTGGGTCCCGTCTGCGTGGCTTCTCCGGGCGCGGGCCGCGAACTCGCCGCTGCGAGGGGAGATCCCGCGATTGCGCTCGCATGACCAGGGGTTGCGGGGAGCAACCTGTACGCTGGCCTACATCCAACTCGGTCCCTAGAGCCTCGTCAGGCCGCTCCTCCCTCGGCTGGAGGCAATTGGCATCGCCCTTGCAGATTTGCCCTCTGAACTCCCTCGATGCGAGGGGTGGGATGTGGTCATGAGCTTCGGACTGGACGCATTCGTCAAAAAATACTCGTGGGCGTTTACGCTGCTGTCGATTGCGCTGTGCGCTTCGTTTCTGGGACGCGCGGCCGCCAGCGTGCTGACCGCGACGCTGCTCTCGGGCGAGGGGCCGCAGGCCAGCCGCCGGGCCCCCAGCCGCAGCCTGAGCACCGAGCCCGATCGCGGCAAGGACATCGAGTACGTCCTGCGTCGCAATATCTTCTGCAGCACCTGCGCACCGATCAGCCTGACGCCCGACAAGGTGGAAGCGGCAGCCACCGGACCGGTTGATTCGACGCCGGTGCGCAGCAACCTGAACCTGACGCTTTTGGCGACGATGGTGGCGCCCGGCGATCCGATGTGGTCGATGGCCATCATCCGCGACAATGGCGACGACAAAAAGCCGGTGAACATCTACCGCCGCGGCGACAACCTGCCGCAGGGCAGCGCTCGCTTGGCCCAGGTGGTCGATGGTCGCGCCTATCTCCTCGTCGGGCGACGCATCGAGTATCTCGATCAGGGACAGGGACCGCCGCCGCCGCCGCCGAGCAGCACCGTCATCGCGGCCGAGCCGATGCCTGGCGATCCCACCGGTCTGGAAAAAGACGTCGAGAAGGGCGTTCGCTGCACCGGCGCAAGCTGCGAAGTCGACAAGAGCCTCATCGACAAGATCCTGTCGAACACCACGGCGCTCGCGACGAGCGCTCGCTTCGTGCCCTCGATCAAAGACGGCAAGCCGAACGGCTTTAAGCTCTACGCCATCCGGCCGGGTTCGGTCTTCGCCAAGATCGGCCTGCAGAACGCGGACCTGATCAAGGGCATCAACGGCCTCGATATGTCGACGCCCGACCGGGCGCTTGAGGCCTACACCAAGCTCAAGAGCGCGTCGCACTTGACGGTGAACGTCGAGCGGCGCGGTGAAAACGTCACCCTCGACTACCAGATTCGCTAACTGCGCTAACCGGCTGACTCGCAGACAAGGCGGCCCATGCGTGAAAAAGATTCAATGCCAATGA